>NZ_JAKJSJ010000145.1:0-861 GCF_050336715.1 Photobacterium makurazakiensis | reverse complement strand
TTACTACACATTGCACTGTAAAATTAAAATGTGATTTTTATGTTCTTTCCAGAACACTTTAATTTGAATTCATAGGTTAAGATAGTAGGCAGATGAGAAAGTGGTATGGTTCTTTCGAGAGCTATACTAATTTATCATTTGTGTTAGGTGTTTGCTGTTAAATTATTAAGAATGATTAGTATCTTAACTTTTAACAACCTCTATCTGGTATTGTATTTTGCCAATAACTTATTGTGGAAATAAGTTATTGGCTTTTTTTATAACATAAAATAGAAATATTACCACATAAACTATTGATTTCGTGGCTGATGTTTATTACTAGTCGATGTATCTAAATAATTGATTTTTAATGGTACGTCTAGTGCGAAGTTGTACAGCCATGGGATATAATGAAGTTACAATATGGTGACATGTGCGGCAAATATGATGTTGTTGAGGTCAAGAGGAAAACTAGTCACAAGCGCAATTGAGATACACACATTTCAACACTTTCTCAACACATAAATTACCTTCAGAAGTGGCAAAATATAGACAAGTTTTAAGTTATAGCGTTGTTTAAAACATCGAATCTATAACCAATTAAAACAGTAGGTCAACAATGAATAGTTCAATGGTTTTAGTAGTTCTAACCACCACAGCAATAGCAGATAGTGGGTTAGCGGAAGAATACATTACTCGTAAGTCTTCGAATGAGTATAAATCATTCTGGAATAAAACGACTATGGATGAATTCAACGAAACTGAATGCTTATTTGCATATAATATTGAAAGTGATTTGTTTACTATTAAATAAAAATTTCATTTAAATGCTTTTTTTAAACATCCAAAATGATATAAATGAATATCAGGACTATAATGGAG
>NZ_JAKJSJ010000144.1:0-1024 GCF_050336715.1 Photobacterium makurazakiensis | reverse complement strand
GTATAACAATAAGATCACAACCACTAACTCTTGATGACTTGATAGCAGTTCGATAAAAATCTTCTATGATATTACAATATGAATAGAAGGAATTAATATTGCTTTTACCTTTTCCTAAACAACTAAGTTTTATCTTTGTTAAAAAAAACAAATATATTTTCTTCAACGTCATAGTAATTATACTTTTAACTAACATGATAATACCATAATAGGGTGCTTAAGCACCCTAACTATTACTAAATTTCAAACTGAGACTTATTAGGAAAATAATCATTCAAAAAAACTAATGATTCTCTATTCCACAATTCGTTCTGTTCACTTTCTGCACCGTCATTTATACAAAAAGAAATAAATCTTTGACTACATTTTCGATTACGTAAGTTCTCATAAATAGCAACAAATTTTTGTGTATCTTTAATTAACCTTGATGGCGTAGGGTCGTAAACACCATAACCTTTAAAATACACATAATGACTGAATAAGAAGCTAGTTACCGATATATCTGAAACATGCCTAAACTTATTGCTTGAAGTTCTATCAAAGTCAATTTTAAAATCTACTTCCATTTCTTCAAGTATATCTTTTCTTAAAGCATTAGGGGAGTGAGTATGAAGCTGAGTTGGAATTTTCCCAAACTTTGAAAAAATCAACTTCTGTCCATTTCTAGCTGCATTCAAATAATCTGGTTCTGATTCATCAATATTAGCATTAACACTTCCGTATGATTCTAATTTAACTTTACACAAGCCATTAGAGTAAAAGAAATCAGACTTTTTTGTTAAACGAGCGAGTATTACGTCATCATTTGCATAAACAAAAAAGTTTGATAACCCAGGTATTTTATGTAATTTTGACTCTATCGCGTGCGAACTAAATGTAGGTAATTCATGATCTTCAAATATATCTTCATGATAAACCCAATTTATTTTCACATTGTTCATATCTAACCAAGCCGGCGGTTTGCAGTTACTAACAATAAATATTTTTCTTACCCATGGCGCATATTCTTCTAATGATCTTAAAT
>NZ_JAKJSJ010000143.1:0-1206 GCF_050336715.1 Photobacterium makurazakiensis | reverse complement strand
CCTCGGGGTACTTAGATGTTTCAGTTCCCCCGGTTCGCCTCGTTACACTATGTATTCATGTAACGATAACTGCTTATGCAGCTGGGTTTCCCCATTCGGAAATCGTAGACTCAAGTGGCTTTTACTGCCTAATCTACGCTTATCGCAAGTTAATACGTCCTTCATCGCCTCTGACTGCCCAGGCATCCACCGTGTACGCTTAGTCACTTAACCATACAACCCCAAGAGGTTTCGTATGGCAACAACCAAGGTTCACTCTCTMGTTAAAGAGAATTATTTGTTTTCGCCGGACTCTTACACAAGACACTTGAATGTGTTTGTTTTGAGAACTCGTATCTCGTTCYTATTAAAAGAAGCAAGATACATTTGTAATTGAATCTAAAAGATTCAATTTACTAGTCAGCTTTCCAGATTGTTAAAGAGCATGTGTTTTTTTCTGTCTCTACAGAGACAAATATTCCACTTTCTAATCACACTCATAAGAATGTATTTAGAAAGTGGTGGAGCTATGCGGGATCGAACCGCAGACCTCCTCGCTGCCAGCGAGGCGCTCTCCCAGCTGAGCTATAGCCCCAACGTTTTACTTCTTTGGTAGAAGCTTTCTCAAAAGAGAAAATGGTGGGCGATACCGGGCTCGAACCAGTGACCCCCTCCTTGTAAGGGAGGTGCTCTCCCAACTGAGCTAATCGCCCACGATAGTTGCTTATTTGTTTCCGCTTTAAAAAGCAGAATCAAACTTGCTTTCCTTCGTGGAAAGGAAATGGTGGGTCGTGCAGGATTCGAACCTGCGACCAATTGATTAAAAGTCAACTGCTCTACCAACTGAGCTAACGACCCGTGGCGTCCCATAGGGGAGTCGAACCCCTGTTACCGCCGTGAAAGGGCGGTGTCCTAGGCCTCTAGACGAATGGGACTAAGTGTTGCTTGCGAACGTTGTTGGGCAACATTCGCGCTCTCTTACATTTCGACCAAGCAATCTGTGTGGACACTGCATAAAACAGCAGGTCATATCGTTAAGGAGGTGATCCAGCCCCAGGTTCCCCTAGGGCTACCTTGTTACGACTTCACCCCAGTCATGAACCACACCGTGGTAAACGCCCTCCCCGAAAGGTTAAGCTATCTACTTCTGGTGCAGCCCACTCCCATGGTGTGACGGGCGGTGTGTACAAGGCCCGGGAACGTATTCACCGTGGCATTCTGATCCAC
>NZ_JAKJSJ010000023.1:0-103499 GCF_050336715.1 Photobacterium makurazakiensis | reverse complement strand
TTGTAAGCCTGGATTAACAATACATTATTTTATAATAAATAAATTATGGACTGATGGATTAAATGGTTATGATTTTCTTGGGGGGGAATCAAGGTATAAAAAGAGTTTTTCTAATGAATCTGTAGAATTGGTTAAAGTTGATCTACAAAGAAGTAGCGTATGGACAGTATTTTTACATTCACTTCGAAAAGCAAAAACAAAGTTAATGAGTGAATAATTTTCTAACAAAGCTTACAATATTACTTGGAAAGCACGTTACAAACAATGTTAATAATCTATCACTTACTGTAAACTTATAGTCGGAGGCAATTGCAAAGTCTCTTACTTCTTTACTTAGCGGATCATTTCTTTTTTTGTGATTTAACAAATATTCAGCAATATACCATTTTCGATTAACTTCCCACACCTTTAAGTCAAAGACATCACTATATTGTTTTATAGAGCCTAATAGTTCAAGAACCAGCAAAGTGCGTCCACATTTCCAGCAGCGTGAACAGTTATCAATTCTATTTGCTGATATGCAAACATTAAGAAGTTTGTTCGATGGCTTATAATTAGAAATAATACGAGTTTTTTCGACTCGTGAATATTGACCACCGGAAGAAATCACATCAAGATTTTCAGTAGAAAATAGATGTATTGATAAAGGGTCTATTGTAGCAATATCTTTTGTACTATTGACCTTAGTGTCAGAGTAAGAATAACCAGAGGCATAATAATATTTACTATAAACAGACTGTAGTACTAAAGCACATGCAATATTTCTTGTATTATGTGAGAGTATAAATGGAACGCCATCTAACAAGTCATCCATATTAGAGTCAATTGGAATCAGTTCAACACCTAGCTGTTCGCTAACAGGCTTAAGAAGATCGAATTTTTTATTAAATAGGTGACTTGGTAAAGCTCCGACATTATTGAATAGCAACTTTGAAATATTATAAGAGGGATATTTCGAATTATTAATATGGTTTGAAATTACGCAGAATGAATCAACACCTCCAGAAAACCCAGTTGCACCCCCATAAGTGTTAGAGTTTATTTTTTTATTTGTTATATTTGCTGGTTTTATAGCTACGGGTGAGAAGCTAGAGTCAATAGTATTTAATAGTCGTATATAATAAGAGTCAATGCTATAAATGAGCTTTTCAGATACTTCACCATCTAAATACAACTCTTCCCCTTTAAACATAGCTAATGGTAAAAGAGCAACAAGAAAAGCATCTAATCTATTTTTCAGAATAGCATCTTTGTAATGTATAGGAACTGAAAACCATAAAGTAGACTTTGAGTCTTTTGTTTCAATATTACATGATATTATGCATTTATTCTTGTCTTCAGTTATTTCTGGTGACGATACTATCATAAACACCTCCATGTTAATAAATAATAAGTAACTCCCATATAGTAACATAACTTTAATTGAAGCAGTTAAAGTCTTCTAGGTATGGGCCGAYATAATTATTTTCCCCTAAAACTTGATTATTACAAAAGTCAGTGATAACAGTATTTTGACCAATGTTAAATGTTTTATTGGTGGTTATATACTTTAGAGGAGTGTTTTTAAATGAAAAATTACCATTTTTAGAATCAATATATGTATCATTGAATTTTTTATAGTTCATGACTAAATTATTGAATTCTACTAATTTACCATCGTCACGCATTCGAAACCCTGAGTTGCTAATGTTATTAAATAGTATAGCGTCACTTTTTCTAAATCTTACATCAATCCCTTTAGTATTAAAGAGTAAGTTATTATGAATTAATGTTTTTGTTGCATTGTTAACATATACGGCTACATCGTTGCAGTGAAGTATTATATTATTTCTTAAAACACCTCCTTTTACTTCATACTCGTTAAAATTTCTGCGGTGGGCTTTTTTCATACCTCCTCCGCCTAAAGAAAGACCAACTTGAAAGCCACTATAGGTATCTTTTTTTGAATTACAAATGACAAGATTTCTTTCGATTAAACCATTGTTAACTCCACCTTTTATAAAGGCTCCGTAACTGACCTTATTACCACCTGTCTTAATGAAGTCACGTATTATATTTCTAGAAATAACCCAGTCATTACCGTGGTCAATGTTTATATGAGTCACAGAGCGATTAGTTTTATGTGGTTCTGTTAAATAAAAATGGTTATTTGAAATGTTACCATTATCTGGATGTTTATCATCTAACCTGTTGACCTTTAAGGCTGCATTAAAGTTGATGAAAGTGTTATGCATTATTGTTGTATTATTTGCATTACCAACTATATGAATAGCATGATCACAATTAGAGGCAATGTTACAAATTCCTTTAAAGATAATTCCAGATATATTCCAATTGGGTTTGTCTATATAAAAACCTTCCAATGAATCTAATTCTATTGTGACTTTGCCTGGGTTTAAGGCGGTAATCATAATGGGGGATGATAACAGTTGGTTTTTCTTTCCCATTATAAATCTTTTACCATGAAGAATATAAATCCCATCATTTATATAAATAGTTTGTCCTGGAATGGCATTTTTTAACGCATTTATGAGGGACTGTGTATCCTTGACAATAGAAACGGATTTATTGTTATTTAAGGTAAAAGAATCTTTAGGGCCAATGGTTGGCCAATTTTTCATGTCAAAATTTTTGTTCATAGTAATTGTTTCATTAATCATATTTTCAGTGTTTATTATTCCTGAGTTGATTTTAGTACTTACAATAGGTACGAACTCTTTTATGTGGTTAAGTTTAACTGGAGATAATATGAAAATGATCAATAAGCAGATAGCAACAAGATGAGTCGTTAAACCAACAGTAATTAAATAATACTTAATAAACTTTTTATCCATTGTTAATAAATCACTTTTACAGTTTATCTGCCTTAACTAAACTTAGACAAAAAATGGACATATGCAAAATAAATCATAGATAAAAAAATGCCATAAAATGGAATAAATGCCTTATTGTACATGCATTTATAGCTAGGGAATTTTTGCGGATATTTTTGATGTATCTTTTTATCAAAATTGGCGATTTTTTATAATTGTGCCATGATCATAAAGGACAAATTCAAGGAGTGAGTATGTTGAAGCTTGCAATTGTAATTCATGCGGAGGAGGAATTTGATTGGTCTTGCGGCTTTGATATTAAAAATCAAACAGTTACTCATAGTACTGAGCTTTTACAGCTAGTTAATGAATTATTGTCTCTTAATGCAAAAGTGACGTTAGCATTAGATTATGCGTTTATTTCAAGTCTTTCTGGAAAATCAGTCATTAAACAATTAAAACCATTACAAAATCATTCAATCGAGTTCGCTGCACATCTACACCCTTGGGTAACACCGCCTTATGATTCAAAAATTGATTATGAAAACGGATTTTATTCTTTTCCTGGAAACCTCCCGAAGGATGTTGAATATAATAAAATGAAGGCACTAACTCAAGGTATTCATCAACTTTGTGGGCAAAAACCTAAAGCATACTTAGCAGGCCGCTATGGTGTTGGCCAAAATACATATCTGCATTTGGAATCACTTGGTTATTGTGTAGACCTTAGTATAAATGCTTATTTTGACTTTTCCGCTAAAGGTGGTCCTGATTACTCTAAAGTTGACTGTTCTAGCTTTAATTCAGGGAAAATCAAGTGCTTGCCGCATACATCTTCTATCTATTGTTCTATTCCATATATTGAAAAAATCATTAATAATAAACCAGAAATAATGTACAAATTAAAAAATAAGTTTTGGTATAGACTATTTAAAAAAATATTCAAAGTTAACACATACAGATTATCTCCAGAAGGTTGTTCTTTTGAGCAAATGCAGCATATAACTAGAGTGCAAGAACAACTCGGTGTAGAAGAATTTGTACTTTCACTCCATTCTTCTAGTCTAACTGTTAAAGGAACACCTTACTCTGAATCATCAGAAGACGTTGATGAACTTAGAGTTAAGGTTATAGAGTATATAAAATGGTTTATACACTCAAAAAAAGGAGAATGTTTTTTACCGTCAAGTTTTTCATATGGTTGTGAAGAAAAAAGGGGTGAAGAATATGTAAAGGTAATAAAAAAAAATCATTGTATTTAGTATTAATTACATAGTGGTAGGTTTAAGTATGAATCATATTGTTAATGCGGTATCTAGGAAAGTATATAAGTTTAGGTGCGACCAGGTTTTAAAAAACATTGTTAATGTTAGGGCTTTTGAAACAGACTTATCAAATGATGTTATTGTTCTTTCCCTAATTGGTAAAAAGGTAGTTCATAGCTATTTATTAGCAATAAAATCATTCTTATTTTGGTTTCATGATGTTGATGTTCATATATTGAATGACGGTACTCTTGATGATAGTGATAAAGAATTAATAAAATCGCATATAAGTAATGTTATTTTTCACGAATATGATGAATTAGATATGAGAACGCTACCAAGGAAAAATTGTTGGGAGCGTTTAGTATTGCTATTAACACTGGCAAAAGAAAAATATGTGATACAGTTAGACTCTGACATTATTATCAATGGACCTCTTGTTGAGCTAAAACAAGCAATAAAAGATGAATCTTCATTTATTTTAGGAGACCCGAAATGGTCGTCCCCAGTACCTGTTAACTATATATCACATATTGCTAGCCAGTGGGATACCACGCATGTGCAAGTGCAATCTGAGCAGGCTTTATCTAACCTGCCTATGTTTAGTAACTCAAGTTTTCATTATATAAGAGGATGCGCAGGATTTACAGGGTTACCTAAGGGCGAAGGCTACCTAGACGAATTAGAAAAGTTTTCTAATCAAATGAAATCTACTTTGGGGGTTGAGGTATGGAATAAATGGGGTAGTGAACAAGTTGCTTCAAATGTAATAGCATCAATGGCAAATGGTGCGCATGTACTTCCATGGCCAAAATATCAAACACACATGTTTCCAGATACATCAGAGCCTTTAGATAATTCATCAGTAGTTCACTTTATGGGTACATGTCGTTACAGGCGCAATGCTTATAAAAATCTTGCACATAAAGTTATTAAGCAATTAGGTTTGGATTAAATATGGAAGAAAAAGCAGCGAAGGGATTGATTAGTGGTGCTAAATGGGGCTTGATATCAAATTGGTATGGGAGAATTATCGGAACAGCAAATACTTTAGTTTTGTTGAGGTTATTGGAACCTAAGGATTTTGGTATTGTTGCTTTAGCTACTTTTTTCGTATCACTTTATGTCGCTTTTTCTGCTGTTGGTGTAAGTAAATATGTAATATCACAAGAAAATTTGACTAATGATGAATTGAATAGCATTTGGTCGTTAGGTTTAACGATGAAAATATTATCAGCAATCCTATTATTTATTTCAGCACCATATATTGGTATATATCTAAATAATATTGAAATTGTCAAAGTAATTCAAGTGACTTCGGTTTTACCAATAATATCTGGATTTCGTAATGTTGGTTTAGATATTATGGAGAAAAATTATAACTTTAAATTGCTTATATTAATAAAGATTTTTTCTAAAACAGTCGGTACTATCGTATCTATTACTATAGCTGTATATTTCAAAACATACTGGGCACTTATTTTTGGAATTATAACAATTGCTACAATTGAGCAGTTGTTAAGTTATTTATATTGTCCATATAGGCCAAAATTCACTACTTGTCATTGGAGAGATCAATGGTTGTTTTCTAAATGGGTTTACCTTACATCTATTACAGGATACTTTCGGTCCAGAGTTGATGTTCTGATTCTTGGTAATATCATCAATACGAAGTCAGTAGGTGTTTATAGTATATCTCAAGAATTTGCATGGTTACCCTATAATGAGATTGTTTCTCCAATGAACCGTGGTGTGTATGCTGTTTTTTCTAATTTAAAAAATGATATTAAAGCATTCAATGATAGAGTGATAAAACAATTATCATACACTTTAATTATTATTGTCCCATGTGCATTTGGTGTCGCAGCAATATCGACACCTTTTACATTTGTTATTCTAGGCGAGAAGTGGCTTGCGGCTGATGTTGTTATAAGAAATATAGCTGGACTAATGATTGTTATGGCCGTATACGAGATATTAGTATCAGTATTGATTATTAAAGAAAGAATGAAAATTCTAATATTAATGGATGTAGTTGTGGTGATTACTATTATTTCATCGTTTTATATGTCCACAGTCAGAACGGTAGAACATTTATCTGAATTGAGGATGATTATAGGCTCAGGTTTCTTTGTTGTTATAATGTTTGTTTTTTACAAATTAACGAATATAAAGATTCATAAATTACTTTCATTACTCATATTACCATTTGTATCAAGTGTTATAATGTATATTGTTGTTACTTCTTTAATTGGATTTTTCGATGTCCATTTTATTAAAATGTTGACCGGAGTATCTATAGGTATTGCTACGTATGGTACATTGATCATTCTTTTTTCATATTTAGTCAAAGAGATTAATAATACATACTGGGAGTTATGTGTGGCCTCCTTTGATGTTTTAAAAAAGGCCTTTAATAACTAATTATACCATGTAATATTGCTGAATTTTTCTTTCAATGTATATTCATATACGGCTTTACATTTGAAATAATTACAACCGTGAAAATGTACTTCTTTATTAAGTAATGCAGCCCCAATACATACATGCAAACGGTTTGTATGAATGATATCGAAGTTATCAATGAATTTAAGGAATATTTTACTGTTGTATTGAGTAACTTTCTTTTCACTAGCACTTATTGCGAGTTCTTCTGAAATGTCTATATTTCCATTTGGGATTTCTATATCTGTTTTTTCACCATCTTTTCTAAATGCATATAAAACTTTAGATTGATCATTATGTTTTTTAAGTTTTTTAAGTTTTTTAAGTTTTTTAAGCTTTTTGTTAATAAACCACATTTTAAATATTCCATTTTTTGATGGAACTTGTGATTGTGAAAGGTTTAGTTTATTGGCTAAGTATGTAATTGAAACATTTATTTTGTCAACGATAGTGAATTTTCCGTTGTCGATAAAATTAACTTTTAAATTAAGAGCCATATCATCACATAGGTAAGTGTTAGCATGTACGGCTACTTTTTTTACGTATTCATAAGATTGTCTTTCTCGACATATTATATCAACATTGCTCCCAAATGATGTCAGTAGTTCATCTATATCTTTTATCGTATGAGGGAGTATAGTTATATGTTTTGCTTCTTTATTTATTCTTTTTAAAATTTTATATGAACCAGTAGTATCATTACCTAAGTTACCGCCACCTCCATATATGACAACTTTATCCTTGTAGTCAAACTTTTCCCTATCTTTAATTTGATAACTTAACCCAATTGAATCAAATACTTGAAAAGTACCTGATGCGATAAGGCAATCACCAGCATTACCATAATTTGGGATGTAATTGAAAGGTACTCCTTTGAATTTTTCCAAATAATGATTGATGTCAATTTCCATATAAACCTCAAAAAATGTTGGGTGAAAGTAAAATAAGTTCTATATTGATTATAGGGTAAATTTTTAAATCTACATAAGAAGATAGGATACTTTACATATGGATATGAAAAGGAACATATGCCATATCGTACATGGATTTCATGTCGGTGGCTTAGAGAAGGTTATTGTTAATTCAATAAACTCTTTAGGTGACGGATATTGTCATACAATTATATCCTTAACGACATCAGGTAGTATTGTAAAGCAATTAAAAAACAATGTTGACATTATAAGCTTAGATTGTAAGCAGCTTTCCTCAATTAGTCAGTACGCATTAGTCTTTAATGTCTTAAGGAAATTAAAGCCTGATGTACTTCATACATATAATCTTGGTACTGCTGAATTTCAAATTGTAGGTTGGATTTTAGGTATTAATACTAGACTTCATGCTGAACATGGACGGGACATTAATGATCCTACAGGTTCGAATTATAAATATAAAATTTTACGTAAATTCTGTAGCCTGTTTACACATAAAGTTGTAGCTGTTTCTCATGACCTCTATGATTGGTTATTAACTGATGTTGGAGTATCATCATCAAAAGTCATTAAAATCGTTAATGGTATTGATGTCGTTGACTTTTCATATTCTTCTAAAAATAATAATGAATTTAATACTAATGATTTTATTATTGGTCATGTTGCAAGATTAAATAAAATAAAAAATCAAAAAATGCTTATTAATGGTTTTTTTATTGCTTGTAACATGGATGATGATTTCATGACAAATAGCAAATTGGTTATCGTTGGTGATGGTTCAGAAAAAGATAATTTATTGGCGTTTTCTCAAAGTAATAAAGCATTATTTAGTAAGGTTATCTTTACTGGTCAGCGAGATGATGTAAAAGAGTTATATTCTTGTTTTGATGTTTTTTCTTTAACTTCTCTAGCTGAGGGTATTCCGATGACATTGCTTGAATCGATGGCAATGGGTGTTCCGCATGTTGTTACAGATGTCGGTGGCATTACAGAAGTTACTATTTCTGGTGTGACAGGTCTTAATGTTGATAGTGAAGATGATACCAATTTGGCGAATGCGTTTTTATCTTTATACAAAGATAAAAATAAATGTTTGAATATGGGGGATGCCGCTCGAAGCCGTATTTTCAAATCATTTAATCAAGAAACTATGATTGATGAATATAGGAAATTATATAATTGAAGGTGATTGAATGGAAGCTGGACTACTTATATTGGCACTTTCACTGTTTGTTTATATTTGTTACAGATATTTAGGTATGGACAAGCTCAAAGGCGATAAAAAATGAGAGATGGCATTTTTATGCTAGCGGTTTTATGCCTTATTTTTATCGGAATACAAAGGCCTTTTATTTCTGTAACCCTATGGTTATGGTCAGGTTTAATTGTACCTAAACATTGGATCTATGGTTTTGCTTCAGGTATTAGTTTTAACTCATTATTTGCATTGTTAACGTTTGTTACCTATTTTATTTTTAAAGTTAAACCAAGGGTTTATTTCAGTTTACTAGCTATTCTTGCATTGTTGTTTTTCTTTATGACAACGATAACTACGGCCATGAGTATTACTATCCCTGCTATGGTTTGGTATGAGTGGGAGAAGTTTTTCAAAGCTTCTTTATTGTGTCTAATGATAGTTTTAATTATTAGGCAGGATATTCATTTTAATATGATTTTATGGGGCATCTTATTATCAACAGGCCTGTTGGCTGGAACTGAAGCGTTGAAGTTTCTTGCTAGTGGTGGTGGACACCACATTACAGGTCCACGGAATCATATTCTTAACGATAATAACCATTTTGCACTTATTACTTGTATGTTAGTGCCAGTTGTTATCTATTTGTTTCAGCAAGAAAAAGAGAAGTGGCTTAAATATGTTCTATTAGGTGCTGGATTACTTTGTATTATAGCTATTTTAGGCACTAACTCTCGCGGTGGACTAATAGGTCTTCTTTGTATTTCTGGCTTTCTTTGGCTGAAAAGTAAAAGAAAAATATTAATGCTCTGCATTTTTTTTATTTTTGCCATGGGGGCTGGCTCAATACTTTCAGATAGCTGGTTCGATCGTATGAATACTATCCAAGATGCTGAAAAAGATAGTTCATTTATGACTCGAGTTAAAGCTTGGAAAATGTATACACTGATGGCTATGGAACGTCCATTACTTGGTGGCGGTTTCAAAGCTCTGGAAAATCCAGTTATTTGGGATGATATTGCAAGTGATTTTGGACGGTTAGATTTTATCGAGACACCGCAACCTACATTGGGAAAGGGATGGGCTGCTCATAGTATATACTTCCAGGTTATTGGGGATCATGGTTTTTTAACGTTCTCAATTTTTTTAATGGTTTTATTGAAAAGTTTTTTGACTTTAAACTCAATAATTCGAAAAGTGAAAGATAACAAGGGTCTACTTTGGCAATCTCAGTTGGCTCAATCTCTAAAAATCTCTTTGATTGCTTTTTGTTTATCTGGGGCATCCCTTTCTTTACCTTATGTTGAAATATTCTGGGCATATATATCTTTGATTATTGCTCTGCAATTTTCTGTTATTGAGCATGAAAGACGGATTAATGAAGAGGAAAGTGCAGATACTGCCTCTCATCAAGCAATAACTACTTAGAATGGAGTGGTATATATGTCTAGTGATTATATTATCCCAGTTATCATGGCCGGTGGTTCAGGGTCTAGGCTATGGCCTTTGTCTAGAACTCACTACCCTAAGCAATTTTTACCCTTAGCCAGTGATTGTTCTTTATTACAAGAAACGTTATTTAGGTGTGAGGCACTTAATTGCTTACCTTCAATTGTCATTTCAAATGAGAATCATCGTTTCATTATTGCAGAACAGCTAAGGCAAGCAGAGTTTCAACATCAAGGGATAATCCTTGAACCTGACGGGAGAAATACCGCACCAGCGATTGCTTTAGCGGCGTTGCAAGCTCAGCATCAAGGTACTGATCCTTTGTTACTTGTTTTAGCCGCAGATCATGTGATTAAGCAGCCTGAAATGTTCCACGACTCAGTACTAAAAGCCGTACCAATGGCACTTCAGGGGAAGTTGGTGACATTTGGCATTGTTCCGGATCACCCTGAAACAGGTTATGGCTATATCCGTCAAGGTGATGCGTTGAATGCCGATCACTCGATAGCATTAGTTGATGCATTTATTGAAAAACCTGATCGCCAAGCTGCTGAGGAATACGTTGATGCTGGCTACTTATGGAATAGTGGTATGTTCCTATTTCGTGCATCTGCATTTCTTAATGAATTAGAGCTTTTTTACCCTGAAATATTAAATGCTTGTCAAAAAGCGTTTGACGGTAGGCACAACGATCTGGATTTCATTCGTTTGAATAATGACGCTTTCCTAACGAGCCCTTCTGAATCGATAGATTATGCGGTGATGGAAAAAACAGAGAAAGCGGCTGTTGTTTCAATGGATGCTGGATGGAGTGATGTCGGCTCATGGGATGCGCTCTGGGATGTTACTGACAAAGACGGACATGGTAATGCTACTCGTGGGGATGTAATTACAGAAAGCAGTCGTAATTGTTATGTTTATTCCCAACATCGTTTGGTTTCAACGGTTGGGACAGAAAACCTCATTGTTGTCGAAACGAAAGATGCAGTGCTAGTTGCGCAGAAGGACAGTGTTCAAGACATTAAAAAAGTAGTCGCTTATCTGCACGACAATGATCGTAAAGAGCATTTGCAACACCGAGAAATTTATCGCCCTTGGGGTTCTCACGACGCGATTACAGAGGGTGATCGTTATCATGTCAAAAAAGTAAAAGTGAAGCCCGGTGAAAAAACAGCTGTTCAAGTTCACTTTAATCGTGCTGAACATTGGATTGTTGTTGTGGGCACTGCACGTGTTCGTAATGGCGATCGTACTTACCTTGTGAGTGAAAACGAGTCTACTTATATTCCAATTGGTGCTGAACACGCGTTTGAGAACCCCGGTAAGTCGATGCTTGAATTGATTGAAGTGAGAACCGGTCGTTACTTGGGTGAAGATGACATTGTTAGAATCGACTCGCAAGGAGAAGGCTATGAGTAAGGACCCTAATGATAATTGGTCGTGCTTTAAAGCTTATGATATCCGTGGTCGCGTTGGTGCTGAGTTTAATGAAGAGAAAGCGTATGCGATTGGTTGTGCTTATGCTGATTATATTAAGCCCAAAAGAGTCGCTGTTGGGGCTGATATGCGTTTATCATCAAATTCAATTAAAGAAGCAGTGTGCCAAGGTTTGCAAGACCAAGGGGTTGATGTGATCGACCTTGGGATGACAGGGACGGAAGAGGTGTATTTTGCTGTCCAGCACTGGCAGCTTGATGGTGGCATTGAGATAACGGCCAGTCATAATCCTGCTGACTATAATGGGATGAAATTAGTTGGTTATCATGCCCAGCCGATAGGTATAGACAGCGGTTTAAGTGAGATTAAATTATTAGCCCAAAAAGGCGCATTTACTGCTGCTAAAAACAGAGGTGAGCGTAAATCGCAATCTTGTTTAAAGGCATATATTGACTATTTAATGTCATTTATAAATGTTCAAAGCCTAAAGCCTTTACGTATTGTGACTAACGTGGGGAATGGTGCTGCTGGTCATGTTATTGACGAAATAGAAAAACAATTTATTCGGCAACAAGTACCTATCGAATTTATTAAAATATTGCATGAAGCCGATGGCAGTTTTCCATTTGGTGTTCCAAACCCAATGTTGGTTGAAAAGCGGGAAATGACAGAACAAGCGGTAATTACCCATCAAGCTGATATGGGGATTGCGTGGGATGGCGATTTTGATCGATGCTTCTTCTTTGACGAGAAAGGACAGTTTATCGAGGGGTATTACATTGTAGGTTTGCTCGCAGAGGCTTTTGCTTTGCGTCAGCCTGGTGCGAAAGTGATTCATGACCCGCGTTTGTATTGGAACACGAAAGATATATTGCATGCGGTAGGCGGACAGCCCGTGCAATCAAAAGCGGGTCATACTTTCATCAAGCAGATGATGCGTGAGCAAGGAGCTGTTTATGGCGGCGAGATGAGCGCGCATCATTATTTTAAAGAATTTGCTTATTGTGACAGTGGAATGATCCCTTGGCTGTTGGTAACCGAACTATTAAGTTCGAAGGCATTAACATTATCAGAGGCCGTAAGTCGCCGTATATCGGCATTCCCTTCATCGGGTGAGATCAATAAGCAAATTGATGATCCGCATCGTGCATTGCAACGCATTAAAACCCACTATGGTCATAACGCTATTTTGTTAGATGAAACCGATGGGATTACTGCTGAGTTTCAAGATTGGCGCTTTAATTTACGAACATCAAATACCGAACCTTTGGTTAGACTTAATGTTGAGGCGCGTAATAACAGGGAATTAATGGAAAATAAAACGGCTGAAATTTTAAGTATATTGATGCGTTGAGATTATTCTTTTACTAGAAGCCCATGATCTATCATGGG
Organism: Photobacterium makurazakiensis; assembly: GCF_050336715.1. NCBI lineage: Bacteria > Pseudomonadati > Pseudomonadota > Gammaproteobacteria > Vibrionales > Vibrionaceae > Photobacterium > Photobacterium makurazakiensis. The sequence continues at coordinate 90,574 of NZ_JAKJSJ010000023.1, read as the reverse complement.
CTTCTAGTTATGTGCTTTACCTTTCAAAGTAAGCGTTTAAGGCTGAGATGTCGCACTAGTGGAATTTTCGGTATTGGTTGTTTTATTTTTTGCTACTTCTTGTTCAAACTGTTGAATGATTTTTTCCGCATTTTGATGCCAAGTCAGTTGTTGGTGATCTATGGTTTTTGCTGCATGACTTTTTAGCGACATGGTGAGTGATGGATCATCAACAAGTCGTCGTAAATGTATTGGCATTTCTTGGATATCATCGTGTTTAAAGAGGAGGGCGTTGTGACCATCAACCAGTAACTCTTTAATATTATTGGCATCAGGCGCCACAATCGCTTTACCTGTTGCTAAATATTCAATCAATTTTAATGGTGAGCACCAAGGTGTTACGGCGGGCTGAATCGCTATATCTATTTGAGCAAGCCAGTGCGGCATATCTTCACGGCTGACTAACCCTGTAAGGTGTATTTGCTCACTCATGTTAAGTTGTTTTGCTTTCTCTTTTAGGCTTTCTAGTACGGGGCCGTCACCAACAATGAGTAGAACCGTCTCTCGGTTATTACTTTGTGCAATCATTTCAAGCACTTTATCTAGTTGATGCCATTCACGGCAAAATCCAACAAAACCTACAACCGTTTTGCCTTTAAATTTAGTTAAGCGAGGGTGAGAGTTTGTTGTGTTAAATAAAGTTTTATCGATACCGTTAGGAACGACTGTGACTTTGTTTCTATTGACACCAGTATCATAGATATAGTCAGCCATGACATGGCTAACAGGCAGTAAGTGGTCGGCATTACGCCATGTGTAGTATTCGGACCATTTAGCCAACATTGGAAAGTGGATACCAGTATAGTCTTTTCTTTCTTTGTATAGTGGTGAGTTAACTTCTAACAGCAGTGGAAGATTAAACAGCTGTTTAGCCCAAATTCCGGAAGGAAGTAAAATATTATAACGTTCATAAATAACATCGGGCTTGTGCTTTCGAATTGCTTGGGCAAGCTTGATAAGATCATAGAAACAGTAGCCAAATTCTAATATTTCAGCAATGGCGCCAGGCAGTGCTCGACGAAGTTTCGATACCCACCCTCCATCATCCCCAAAGTTTGTTGATTGACTCACCGTTGGTGAAACAATGATCACCTCATGTCCCAATGCGCGAAGCGAATCTACAATAGCATCAATATGAACAAATTGGCCATCACGAGATGCAACTCGATGGTGATAAAGGATTTTCATGAGATTTCTTCCTTGTGAGTTGCTGTATGTTTCTGTGCATAGGCTGATGGTGAGAGGATCGTGTTAAAAAGTGTATACAATTGGGTTGAGGTCTCATCCCATGAAAACTGCTCTGCGTATTGACGAGTCTTTGTTCTGTTCGGTGGCGAGCATAATATTTGTTCCATTGCGGCTGATATAGCTTGGCTATGGCGATTAATTAAAATCCCCGCTTCAGGCGATTTAACCACTTCAGGTGTGCCCCATATTTTCGTTGCAATCACAGGTGTACCGCATGCCATCGACTCAAGTAGTACATTCGCCCAGCCTTCTCTGTTTGAGGCGAGTATCGAGGCATCACTTGCGCCAAAGTAGTCAGCTAAAACGGACTGGTCTACCCCCCCAAGAAAGCGGACTTGGTTACTCAGGCCATTAGTTTGCACTTGGCTTTCAAGTGCTTTTTTGTCTGGCCCAGTTCCCGCGATAAGTAGGGTCGCATCAGGGTGGTTTTTCATGGCATCAATGATCAGGTGATGCCCTTTACGTTCGGTTAGCAACCCGACGGAGATAAAAATAGGTTTATCGACAGGAAGCTGCATTTTCTTACGTAAGTCGAACTGGTCATGCTTCGGTGTGAATGGAAATAACGTTAAATCAACGCCGTTTCTTGACGCGGTTACTTTAGCAGGGTCAGCACCGTTTAATATCATCTCTTGTCTGAGAGCTTCACATACCGCTAAGTTGTGGTTACTTTTATGGAATACCTCTTGTATTTTTTTAAGTGGTTTTTGAAACTTAGGGATCAAATTAATATCTGTTCCTCGTGCTGTAACGGTAAAGGGCTTTTTCCATTTATTTGCGATTGCTGCAATGGCAACGCCAACAGGATAAAAGTAATGCCCATCAATTAAATCAAATTTAAAACCATGTTTTACTAATTGGGATAGCTGTCGGTCAATGCAGGCCTGTAAGGTGATCGGTGTTATATTCATGCCCAATTTTGGGATGACGATATAACGGGGGTGATAGATAGAAATGCCATGTCGCTGTTCAAAGTAAGGGACAGAGGCAAATTTTGCATATTGGCCAAAGCGTTTATGTTTAAAGGGAAACCAAGGTACCGGTGCTATCACTGTAACTTTCACATCTGGGTATTTCTCTCGTAAATGACGTAAGCGTGTTTCAACAAAAATCCCGTGTTTTGGGTCGCTGGCATTTGGATATAGCGTTGAGATAGTCAGTAGTTTCATGTTTACTGCCTCATCATAAATTGAGAAAACATCAGAATGCACCACAGAGAAGTACCGTGGTCACGGTAGCCCTGCTGATGGTCATCGATCATTTTTGTTAGATGGTCGACATTGAAAAAACCACTGTCTTTCATATTTTCAGATAAAACATGTTCTCGAAGGTGTGAATTTAGGCTCGTCCGAAACCATTCAGAAATAGGAATTCGGAACCCCATTTTAGGGCGATAGAGAATATTGTCATCGACATAAGGGGACAGAGCTTTTTTAAACGCATATTTGCCGTCTACGCCTTTAATATTGTGCTTACTCTTAATGTTATATGCCCACTCAATAAACTTGTGATCTAATAGCGGCGAACGTACTTCTAGTGAGTTTGCCATACTGGCTCGGTCAACTTTAGTCAGGATATCTCCAGGTAACCATGTCTTAATATCGAGATATTGGATCTGTTTAAGTGGGTCATTTGACGGGAAGTGGCTGGCGTGGCTCTTTAGTATTTCTATGCCCCTGTAGCCATTAAGCTCTGATAGGTAGCGATCACTAAATAGCTGGCGGCGTTCATTCTCTCGAAGTTTTGAGATTGAGTTTGCATAGCCTTCAACAGTATCTAGAGCTAATGATTGAAACGTCGTTTTTGCCCTAAATGGTTTAGGTGCCCAGTCGGCTTTTGGGTATAAATGTCCTAATGCACCAAATAATGGTTTACGTATTGGGTCTGGAATGGCATTCCTCAATTGTTGCTCAGCCAAATGCATCCGATGCCGACGGTAGCCGCCAAAAATTTCATCACCACCATCACCCGATAGTGCGACTTTGACATGCTGACTGGCTAACTGACAAACTTTTAAGGTAGGTAATGCGGAGCTATCAGCATAGGGCTCATCATACACATCGGTTAATTGGTCGATTAGCTGAAAATCGGCGGGATTCACAATGTGGTGGCGGTGGTTGGTTTGATAACGTTGAGCAACTTGTTGGGCATATTCACTTTCATCAAACGCTTTTTCGTCAAAACCAATAGCACAAGTGTTGACGGGAGACTGTTGCAATTGCGCCATAAGGGCAACGATTGCACTGGAGTCGACCCCTCCAGATAAAAAGGCACCCAGCGGTACATCGGAAACTAAACGGATCTTGACGGCTTCAGTGAGCTTAGCAATCAATTCTTCTTGGGTTTGCTCCCAGCTCATTTCTTGAGTAGGGGCTGACAAATCCCAGTATTTTATGGGTGAAATATCACTACCGGGACTGAGTGTCAGGCAATGACCAGGGTTTAGTTTTAGAATTTCTTTATAAGCGCTGTAAGGTTCTGGAATGTAGCCATACATGAAGAAATCTTCAGCCATCTCCGGTCGTAGCGTTTTGTTCACATCTGGATGGCCTAGTAAAACTTTCAGCTCAGAGCCAAATATGAACTGTCCTTGTGCGGTCACCGTGTAGAAAAGAGGCTTTTTACCGAGCCTGTCACGACCTAGAAATAACTTTCTTTTATTGCTATCCCATAATGCAAAAGCAAACATACCTTGGAAGCGGGTAATACAATCTTCTCCCCAAGACTCCCAAGCATGAACAATCACTTCAGTATCACTCAGCGTATTGAATTGATGGCCCAGTGCTATTAACTCATCGGCTAATTCCTGAAAATTATAAATCTCACCGTTAAATACAACAGAGATAGTTTTATCTTCATTGAAGATGGGTTGGTGGCCGCCTGAAAGGTCAATAATCGATAATCGACGATGCGCTAACCCAACAAATTCATCAAAATAATAGCCTTCATCGTCAGGGCCTCGGTGGCTTTGCAGGCGATTAATTTTTTCTAGCATCGCTTTATCTATTGGGTAAGGTTGCCTTAAATTGAAAATTCCTGAAATACCACACATAATTCATCCTCCTTGAATAGCGTTATTCTGGTTTCTGACGAAAAGATGCTTGCCAACGCTGAGCATACTGTATCGCACGTTGCTCACCTTGACTGGCGATAGCGTAAATATCTGCATAACCCTCTTCGCCACGAAGTAACTGACTCGCTTTGGTTAGCTTAATTGAAAGAGGATCGCTAGAGCAGTAATGGCTAACACAGTACCAATACACCACTTTCATTGAACTACCACCTTGGCTTATTAATGAGAGTGTTGTTGCATTGGCATTATTAGAGATGGTGACGCTTTCTTGCTGTTGAATTGACCAAATATCTTTGTCGAATAATGTATTTCTACTGCTTATAAGCTCACCTGTTGGTTGCCAAAGAGCATAGCGAGCGGTGTAAAAATAAGTATCTCCAGTATTATTTACGGCTAGTGTTGCGAGAGAAGCATCTGGGAAGTTAATTCCCCAAATTGAATCATCTATTGCCTTTGCATCAGCCAGTAATGTGGGGGGAGTGGTCACTGTTTTATGATTATGAGTAATGCTCTGCCCCCAAAGCGTAAACGAAAAGAAAATGAGAGTAATAGTAGCTGCTGCTTTTGTGGATGATTGCTTCGTGAGTTGCGTTGTTAATGGGGAATGTTGATGTACTTGTTCGGTTGGATTATCAGCAAACAAACTGGCGGTAAAGAAAATACACAAGATAACAATACTGAAGAAAAACCAACCATACACGAGGTGATCAGCGCCTGTTGCGTATTTCATATCCGACAGGTAGCCAATCAGAATGATGCCGTAAGCCCTGATACCATTTGCGATAATCGGGAATATGAACGAGAAACCCACAAAGGCAATTCGCTTCCAGGTTTTAGTGAACTGTAAATAGGCAAACAGCGTTCCTAAGGCGAGGCTGGAAATAAGAAAGCGGATTCCAGAGCATGCTTCAGCAACGAAGAACTGTCCATTAGGAATGGTGAGATAAAGACCGTCCCGGTAGACTGGAATATTGCTCAATTGCAAAAAAATAATGGAGAGATCAGCGGTTATGATCTGTAGCCTTGGGATCAGTTCTTCACCGAAAGGTATACAAAAAACCAAAAAAGCGATTGGGAACCAGGCGACTTTGGCTTTAGCGTTGCCAAGCATAGCCCAAAGTAAAAGTTGTAAACTGAAAATAGCAGCTGCATGTTCAAAAATGTTTGCCTTTGCGGCTAATCCCAAGAGCCACAAGCTGGCAGGAAAAAGCATAAGAATGATTGGTAGCCAAGCAACACCACTAGGTGCAATCTTGAATTCTTTTTTATGCTGCCACAGCACCCATAAGCTGATTGGGATAATGAGAAAACAGTGCTCGTAGGTTTTTGATGTTCCCCATACATTGACCATATCGACGATGGAGCTATAAAACATCAATAGCCACGCAATGAAAGGGAGTAGGAATAAATAAGGCTTACGGATTGGCATGTACTTCTCCTAAATAATTTAAAAGAGGAGAGAGTTTTGCGTCCCAACTATAGGTATCTTTAATCCAAACCCTAGAATCTATGGCGATAGACGGTTGTTCAGACAATTTCTCAATCGCCCAGTTAATAGATGTGGAAGCATCATCAGAGACATATAGCTGAGAGGTCGGATAATTATCTATCCCTTCAATGCCAAGTGATGACACCAAAATAGGCTTCGCCATGGCCATTGCTTCGAGCACTTTATTTTGTACCCCGCGTGCAATTTGCATTGGAGCAACAGCAGCTTTAGCATGAAATAAGTAAGGACGGACATCTTCAACTCGCCCTGTTACTGTGATCCCATCGATATCGGCTAATGCATTGACCTCTGATGTAGGTGAGCTACCAACGATATAAAATTTTGCATCTGGTATTACTTTCGTGACTTCAGGCCATACATAGTCAGCAAACCACTTTACAGCATCTGCATTTGCCCAGTAGTCCATGGCACCAGTAAAGACTAAGTAATTTTCATTCACCAGATCATAAGGTTCAACTAATTTGTGTTTAGCGTCTGGCGAGAAAAATTGGCTATCAAGGCCATTTTCTAACGGGTGGATTTTTTGCCTTATCGCTGAAGGTACCATAGATTTAAAGGCTTCGGTTTCTGCAGGGGTGACGAAGCAACTAACGGAAAATGTATTGGCAATTCTTTTTTCATACTGGGCAAGGGTTTGATGTTCACGATGGTAAATCGCCTTCATCACTCCCTGACTTTTTTGGGCATATTGCAGCCATTTGTCAGAATCTATATCGACGAAGTGCATGACGGTATGCAGGTCGCTTGAATAGTGCTGTACGTATTGCGCCATACAGGATGAAAAGACAAAGGCTTTTTCTATCTGATGTGTTTCTACGGTGTCGTCCACCCACCGTTGCATGCTTTTTCGTGAATAAAATGGCAAGGTTATAGGGCTTCCATCGAGTAAGGCTGTTAAGCTTTTAAGTTTGCTATAGCCTCTTGATATAGTAATGAATTTACAATCTACGCAGAAAGCACGTACATCATCTTCAAACTGAATATCAAAGTTGTCATCAATGAAGCAGCCTAAATAAATATCGTAGCGTTTGCTCAGAAATTTTAATATGTTGTAACTCGCAATTTTATCGCCTTTATTTGGCGGGAATGGAATCCGATGGCAAAGATATAGCAACGGCTCTTTCATAGCATTACCCCAGATATTTTGAGAGAAGAGGGCCAACTTTTTGGCTAAGGCCAAGCGGCAATTTCTGCCATGCTTTGATGAAGTACTTATATTTAGGGTTATTTGGTGACAAGTTCGGTAATGCTTTGCTTTTGACTAGAGCAACTCGGTAATGCAAAGGTTGCTCTTCCATTCCCCAATGCTTTTTGTATTTATACGAGCCTGAATTATTTTTACTTCGTCCGAAGTCAAAGTGTGTTATGCCTTTTTGATGTGCCAGCTGCATGAGTTGAAAATACATGAAATCATTACTTTTCAGTTCTCTTGCTTCAAATTTCCCGCCGCCATAATAGGGGAGCACTTGCCCCTTATAATAAAAGCTTAATACACCAGAAACAGGCTGATTATTTTTGTCATGAACAAGGAGTGTTTCACACTGTTCACCAAAGGTACCTTTCAATTGGCTAAATAATTTTTTTGAGAATACGGGGGTACCTAGGTTTCGTACACTTTCAGCATAAATATCAAAGCAAGCTTCAGGATCACTGGTGTTATCCCAACTTAATTCATTTTTCTGTGAGTGACGAATAACCGCACGTTGTTTACGTTTTATTGTGGTAAGAATATCGTCGGCTTTTTCAGGAAGCGGACATTGAAAAGAAGTGTGATGGCTATGAGAAAGCCATGGCCCATTACTGTCTATTGGGTTTTTATCACGCAATTCTATATAATCAACATTTAAGTCACAGCCTAATTCATAAGCTGCAGACTCTAGCTTTTCTCGGATAATAGAACTGTTTGCAACAACACCGCCATATACACAAAAAGGTGTTGAAATAAGAGCGTGACCAAAAAGCAAACTCTTTTGCTCGAATAGTGGCAAGATGCCAACGAGCTGCTGATTTTCTTCTGCTAATAAGTAGTGGTGCTTGTGACCAAAAACAGAATGAATAACATCTAGCCAGCCTGATAAATGGAAAAAGCTACCGTCGGGGTGATTATCAACGTAGTTGTCCCATAATGAATGCTCTTTCTCTGTTAACTTCCGTATTGATAGATTTTGCATTGTCTTCGTGCCTACTTAGTTGATAAACATGACTCATTGAATTCCATTTGAAATCTTGCAAGAGCCGTTCCAATCGACTTTCCATTTTGTTTAGATTTAGGTAATGCCTGAATTGTGATTTACGTGTAATTCCTGCCACTCTTGGTTGGTTTGGGTCAATCTCCCAAGGGTGAAAATAAAAACTATATGGTTGACCTGTTTCTTTAATAAAAGATTGAATAAGGTAGCGACTTAATCGATAAGGATAAAACCGGAAATAACCACCACCACCAATTGGAATATTATTACCCCATTTATTCAGGGTTGGGATTGGTATTTCACAGATCCCTTCTGGACGTCTGTGTTTAAATCTTGGCCAATCTGGCACACCATAGAGATCATGTTTTACAGGGTAGGTACTGCTTGTATACAAAAAACCAAGCTCTTTAAGTACATCAAAAGCCCAAGTATTTGAGGTGTCAATTGAAAAGCTAGGCGCGCGGTAACCTACCACGGGCTTACCTGTGAGTGATTCTATTAATGCTTTGCTTTTGGCAACATCGTCGCGAAATACACCAAGAGTTTGTTTATTTGCTTGTTGATGAGCAAAGCCATGGCTTGCCACCTCATGTCCATGCGCTGCTATTTCTTTGATAAGGGCTGGGCATGCTTCAGCTATCCAACCGAGAATAAAGAAAGTCGCTTTGGTTTGGTGGTTATCGAGTAATTCAAGAATCCGCTGTGTACTTTTCTCGATACGAAGAGGGTACTTTTTCCCCCATTCATTAGGCTTTATGACATCAGATAACGCTGCGACATGGAAATAATCCTCAACGTCAATGGTCATAGCGTTAACTATTGTATCCACTTTTAAATTTGGAGCGGGTGTGTTTAAGCTTTCCATGTCTATCGTCCTTTTCCAAATAAGACAATTTCAGATGTCCTTATCAAGATTAGAATATCTAATAGTAGACTACGATGTTTGATATAGTAGAGGTCAAACTTTAGTTTTTCTATGGCATCTTCTATGCCATCACCATAAGGGTATTTTAGCTGCGCCCAACCAGTAAGACCGGGCTTAACATCTAAACGGTGCGCATAATAGGGAATGTCGTTTTCAAACTGTGATGAAAACTGAGGGCGTTCAGGGCGAGGGCCAACAAAACACATATCACCAAGAAAAACATTTAATAATTGAGGAAGCTCGTCTATACGGTATTTACGTAATATATTTCCAACTCGAGTTATTCGACTGTCAGATTTCGACGCCATTTGGACACCATTCTTCTCAGCATCGGTTGTCATACTGCGGAATTTATAGATAGAAAAAACCTTCCCTTTTAAGCCAACACGTTGTTGAGAGTAAAATACTGGTGCTTTTATGCCATCTTCTAGTTTAATCGCTATTATCGCAGCAATTATTAAAGGCCAAGTTACGATAAGAATCATAATTGCAATAAAGCTGTTGAATGACCAATGGAATACCGAAGGGAGCCAGTGTTTCTTTGCATGATTATTGTACATAACAAAGGATGGATAAATATGATTGACCGCGATTTGGCCAGTTTCCCTTTCAATGAAATCAATAATGTCAGTAATTGATATGCCATTAACCTTACAATTGAATAAACTGTTTGTTGGTAAGTTTCCTCGCCTTTCATCTGCAGCAATTACAATTTCGTCAATGTCATTGCTTATAGCAAACTCATCTAGTGATTCTTCCGAGCTAAGTTTTGGGGCAGATAGTGCTTGTTCGCTATTGTCACCTGTTAGTGTGATAAAACCAACAAGGTCGAAATGTACTCTATCTGACTTTCTTCGCATGCTCGTATCAATTAACTTTGCCCGCTCTCCTGCACCAAGAACAACGACTTTACGGCGCCCAATGTGTTCATAGTTGTTTTTTATTGCGATATAGCGAGAGAAAACTAACCCTATCAATACAAAACCATAGAGAATCTCCTTACTAGCTCCAGTAAGCTGTAAGAATGGTATGAAAAATGAGAGTGAGGAAGACAGGATATAAGCAAGAATAACTGCCACGGTAATACGGACAGTAATACCTCGAAAGTTTTCTCTCAGCTTTTCATTGTATAAACCGACAGAAAGTAATGTTATTTGTATCGGTAGACTAAAGAAGAATAAATTAGCTACAAAAGCAATGCTGCCATAAATTGGCATTATATTAGGATATATGCCTTTCAGGTAATGAATTCCAAATGAAAAAATACTGAATAAAAGGATAATATCCGTAATTATCAATGTTGCATTGCTGAGGTTTAAGTCATGAAACTTAGACGTTGCYATAATATTTTATTCCTTATGGTACATAGCTTTCTTACTTGTTTTTAAAGCATTATCTATGCCACATATAAAGCTTGCACTATCAGGGGGTGTTAGGAATTATATGCAGCTTTTTTTTTAAATTGCATATCAAATCGAGATTTCATAAAAATATAGTGGTGTAAATGTTAAGTACCTCACCTGAAATGTTCAATTTTAACTAGAAAAAATCTTCAAAATAAAAAAAACATATATAGTTAAATAAGTACAGCTGATGAATTTTTAGTTCTACGCCTTTGGTGGCGATAAAGGGAATCCTTACTTAGTCAAGGTGGTAATGCAGGGTGGATGCGTTTATGAGTAAACATGGCTTCAATGTTAGGTGTTCATTGTTGGCTTTTGGGCTACTGGTGGGTAGTACTGTTGGCTGTAGCTCTACAGGCTTACCGCTACTGCCACCAGCTACGCCTCAGGCATCACTAACCAAAGATATCAGTGACTATAAATACCTTATTGGCCCTGGTGATAGCCTGTCTATTTTTGTTTGGGGCAATCCTGAAATATCCGGTAATTTTATTGTGCGCCCTGACGGTATGATTTCGACGTCTTTGGTCGACGACTTACCTGCATCTGGCCGAACACCAACAGATTTGGCGCGTAGCTTGGAAGCTCAATTGTCTGAATATGTTCGAGACCCAATTGTGACTGTGATGGTATCTGGTTTTGTTGGGCCGTATAGCGAGCAAGTTCGCGTAATTGGTGAAGCCTCTGATCCTCAAGCAATTAATTATCGAGAAAATATGACGCTGCTTGATGTCATGGTTGCAGTCGGGGGATTAACAGAGTTTGCTGATGGCAACGATGCCCGGTTAATCAGAGTTGTAAATGGTCAACAGAAACAGTTTGCTCTCAACATGAGCGATCTTGTTCGGGATGGCGACATAGAAGCAAATGTCGATATATTACCTGGCGATATTATTATAATTCCTGAAGCATGGTTTTAAGGAACGATCTCTATGAAGGAACAGTTAGATCTCCTATTGCATTACCTTCGGGGAGTATGGATATACCGTCGATGGGCAATCATTACATTATGGATAATCTGCCCAATTGGCTGGGTTGCAGTAACCTTTTTACCGAATCAATATACTTCTGAAGCTCGGGTATATGCTGATACCCGATCGATCCTTCAGCCATTGTTACGTGGTTTAGCGATTGATAACGACCCAACTCAAGAGTTGCGATTGATGGTTAAAACGTTACTGAGCCGACGTAACCTAGAAACCATTGCACGATATACAGATGCTGATGTGACGGTAACAACGAATGATGAATATGATGAGTTATTAGAAGATTTAAAAAAGAACATTAAAATTCGCTCTGCAGGTAAAGAGAACTTATTTACAATTAGCTACTCAGGTAAAGACCCTGAGTACGTACAAGGCGTTGTACAGGCTTCACTTGATGTTTTTGTTGAAAATGCAGTAGGACAAAAGCGGCAAGATACGAGTAAAGCGAACGAGTTTATTGAATCTCAACTTAATGAATATGAAGCTCGGTTACTTGAAGCTGAATCAAAATTAGCCGAATTTAAACGTACCAACGCTGGTTTTATGCCAGGAGCGGAAAAACGTTATTTTCAGAAGTTAGAGGGTTTAAAGGGGGGGCTTGAATCAACCCGTTTAGAACTTAAAGAGTCTCAAACACAGCTAAAAAGTGCCCAAGGCCAGTTAAATAAAGAAATCTCTTTAATATCAAGGCAGTCATCAAGTTATCGAACAGAGTATGACCTTCGTCTTGAATCGTTAGAGTCACGGTTAGATTCTTTATTATTTAGGTTTACTGAAAAACACCCAGATGTCGTGGAAACGCGACGTCAAATTACAGAACTTAAAAAATTGCAGCAATCATCGCTTGACCAATCTTCGCCTTCGGCAGCAGAGAACCCCGTACTTCAAGAAATTAAGCTGTATATTACCCAGTTAGAAAATGCGATTGCTTCTTTAACGGTAAGGGAGGCGAGCCAAGTTGAAAAGTTGGCGGTGCTAGCAGAGGCGATGACGCAAATTCCCAACGTTGAGGCTGAGCTGACGAGTATGATGCGGAATTATGATGTGACGAGATCGCAATATGAGCAGTTACTCGCCCGTCGTGAATCGGCATTGATTTCACAGAGCGTTGGTGCATCGTCTGACGAAATTACTTTTAGGGTTATCGATGCGCCATTACTGCCAAAAGAGCCTTCTGGCCCAATGCGTCCATTGTTCTTGATTGTGGTGTTGTTCTTGGCTACCGGTGCTGGGGTTGCATTGGCGTTTTTGAATAGCCAGATACGACCCGTTGTTATTTCTGCGAACCAACTTTTTACTCAAACTAAACTACCTGTATTTGGTGTGGTATCAGCAACAAGTACATCAGGTATAAAAGCGATTGAAAAACGGAAAGTTTGGCGATTTTCTATTTTAAGTGTGCTGTTACTTGTCTGTTTTACATGTTTTATGGTTATCAATATCGTGCCCTCTATTCAGAATGCTATTACTCAGGAGTTAAGTTGATATGAGTATTATAGAAAAGGCGCTTAAAAAACGAAGCGTTGGTGAACAAAGCGAGGCCACGGAAAATTCGGGTAGTATTGCAAAAGCAATGACACGGAAAGTGACCCCTGAGACTGCAGCTAAGAACCATGTCGCAAGCGATAACGGTAATAAGGTCGCGGTAACCACTTTGCACATTGATACTGAAAGATTAAAAAAAGAGGGGATGGTGGCGTACGATGATGATAATGCTAACGCACAAATTAACAATGAGTATCGTTCGATAAAACATAAAATTCTCTACAATGCTTTTGGCCCAGCGTCGAGTACATTGAAAAAAAGTAATATGGTGATGATAACAAGCGCTCAGCCAGTCGAAGGAAAAACGTTTACTGCAATTAACTTGGCATTTAGTGTTGCCACCGAGAAAGATAAAACAATATTATTGGTCGATGCAGATGTATTGCGACCAAATATTTCACGAACTTTAGGCGTTGAAGAAACCCCAGGCCTTATTGATTACCTTCTTGGTGATGTTTCCAATCTATCTGACGTCATTTATCCAACGAATATACCTAACCTAAGGATCTTACCTGCAGGCTCTGCGCACCATTTAAGTAATGAACTACTAGCCAGTGATCGAATGAAATCACTTACAACTGAATTAGAGAACCGCTATCCAGATCGGCTGGTGTTGTTTGATTGCCCACCAATGCTTGGTGTCGTTGAAACTGTCACGGTTTCGCAATTGATGGGGCAAGCTATTATTGTTGTTTCGCATACATCAACCCAAATGTCAGACGTAGAGCAAACTATTGCTGATTTAAATAGGGATCTAGCCATTGGTTTTGTAATTAATAAAGCGTTGTATGGAACGCATAGTCAATATGGATATGGTTATGACTATGGAACGAAGCCCAAAAAAGTATAAGCACCTATTATGTTCCCTATCGCTTATTACTACAGGTAGCTTTGCTGCGGATGTTACGTTTTCTCCTGTTGTAGGAGGAGGGCTTACTTTCACAGATAATGTGGACTTGGTCGAATCAGGAAGCGGCAGTAGTTTAATCTCGTCCATTGATGTGGGGGTAGCAGCCAGTGTTATTGGTAACGATGGGCAGTTAAACCTTGCTTATACCATGAGCCAATTATTTTACAGCCACGACTCGAGTGAAAATGCAGCTTATCAACAATTAAATTTTTTGACTAGAAAGGGGCTGTATAACACAGGGTTTAGTGTGGATGTATCCGCATCCATTGAAAACATAGCGGAAGCGATTGATGAAAATGCCAGTGTTGATGTGTTTACTGGCAACACAATTGAAAGTAAAAATGCGCAGGTGGGCGTTAGTTATCATTCTAATCCATTAAGTAAGGTTGATTTACGAGCTAGAACGTATGCACAAATTACCAATAATGAAGATGATATTGGTAATTATGATGGCTATGGTGCCGAAATTACCTATGCAAATGGACGAAGCGTTAAAGATTTTTTCTGGTTAATTGAAGCCTCTTATGATTATAAGAATGGTAAAAATGGTGATGAAGACACGTCTTTTACTTTATTGCGTGAAGAGTTTGGTTTGCAAACCATTCATGGCTGGTCGCCACTTATACGCTTAAATTATGAAAATTATGAAGGTCGAGCAAAGTCAGACAGTGCCGATTCCTTTAGCTGGGGGCCGGGACTTCGATATTATTGGACGAAGCAGTCGTATATCGAGGTAAGTTATAATTTTTCTGACGATGATAATAATTCAGATTTTTGGGCTGGCGCAATCAATGTAGAGCCTAATACACGCACTAAGTTATTCTTTTCTTATGATAAGCGCTTCTTTGGTGATGCATATCAATTTGAGTTATCACATCGCTCTCGCAAACTGACAAACTCCATCTCATATTTTGAAGAAGCGGTGAGCTTTGACCGCGATTTCTTTACCTCAGGTTCTAATATCTCTGAAGTATCTCTAAGCCGGCGTTTAGAGTGGTCCTCGGTAGTAAAAGCTAGGCGTACAAGCTATGAGTTGTCTATTTTCCATGATGAACAGCAAGTGCTTAATGCTAATGCGGATGTGCAAGATGAAGAGGGCAATGGGATTGGATTAGATATATCTCACCGCTTATCACGTCGCTTAAGCATGCGCTTAGGTGCTGAATATAAGTATTATGATTTCGAACGACTTTCAGAGGCTGACCAGCGTGATCATTATCAAGACTATTCATTAGGTGCAAGCTATCAGTTGAATGATGATATATCAACGTCATTTAACTTGTCTCATATGAATAAATCGTCTTCTAAGTTAAATGAAAGCTATGATGAAAATAGAGTGTTTATTAATGTAAGGATGCAATTATAACCCATGTATGAATCACACTTCGGACTTACTGATAAACCTTTTAAATTAAGCCCTGAGCCTCGATTTTTCTTCTCGAGCCCCCATCATGAAAAAGCGTTGTCTTATCTACAGTATGGCCTGTCTCAAGGTGAAGGATTTATTGTTGTTACTGGCCCTGTAGGAACAGGTAAAACAACGTTGGCGAGGAGCTTATTAGCATCTTTAGATGAATCCTTTGTGGCTATCCAAATCGCCACCACGAGGCTTAACCCTGAAGAGTTGGTTCGTTTGGTGGCTGCAAAATTTGGTATCCCAGTGGATGGGGGAGATAAAGCTGCGATATTGCAACGAATGGAGCAGTATTTATTAACGCTGTCTCAGCAAGGAAAGCGCGCGCTACTGATTGTTGATGAAGCGCAAAATTTGCCAGTTGAAACAGTCGAAGAGCTGAGAATGTTATCAAACTTTCAGTTAGACGATACGCCCTTGATACAGAGTTTTTTTCTGGGGCAAGAAGAGTTGAAAGGCATCATTGCAATACCGGAGATGGAGCAATTTCGTCAACGCATTATTGCATCTTGTCATTTACAGGCTTTTGATAGTAAACAAACCAAAGACTATATATTACATCGTCTGGCGCAAGTAAATTGGCAGGGTAGCCCTGAATTTGAGCATGATGTTTTTGAGTTAGTCACTAAAAAGTCGTCGGGCATTCCCCGTAAGATTAATATTCTAATGGATAGGGTTTTATTGTTCGCATTTCTAGAAGATTTGTCGGTTATAACGCCATCAGATGTGGATAAAGTGCTAGAAGAAATGGGCGCAGAATTTTCTGGGTCCTTAGCAAAGCAACCATTAATGCAAGGTTTTCAACATGGTTCGCCCATGAGTACGGCTGAGCGTGATGTGCTTACTCAGTTATCAGATCATGATATCGAAAAAATGCATAAGACCCTGCATTCAGTAACTGAAGTGCTTGATACTGTTATTGAGCGAAAAGTTGCAACCATTCGCTATTTAGATAAGTTGTTAGCGAAAAAGAAGCGCCAAGTTAATATTAAACCAAGCGATGAAGGAGGTTCCCAAGATAATATATTAGATGAAGAATTGGGGTCTTTAGGGAGTAAGTTTTGGGTGAAAAAGCTGATGAAGTTGAGTACCACAGAATAAAGTCATAGTATCGATTACCCTGTTAATAGCGACTAAAAAGGAGAAGTACTATGGCATCTCCTTTTAGAGCGTATTTTCGTCAACGTTACTCGATTTATTAGCGCATTAGCATTACTTTACATCGATGGCCAAAGTGTATTTTTCTAGTAAGTTATAGAGTGTTGGTCGGGTTATTCCCAGTAAATTTGCGGTTTTTGATATATTATTATTGCAGAGTGATAATGCTTGAGTGATCGCTTGTTTTTCTGCTTTTTCACGAATGTGGCGAAGATTAATTGCCATTTTTTTATCATCATCAGGGGTATCTTGTAGTACTAAGGCAAGATCAAACTCAGTAATGACTTTACCTTCAGCCATAATCGTTGCCGATTTTATTTTGTTCTGTAATTCACGAATATTACCAGGCCAGTGATGTTGAGCCATCGCTGTGATTGCCTCTTCGGTAAACCCTGTGATTTGGCGTTGCGTTTGTTGGTTAGCAATATGTAGGAAGTACCTTGCTAATAGCACGACATCTTGCCCACGTTCACGGAGTGGTGGATTAACGATGGTAATTTCGCTAATTCGATAATACAGATCTTCTCGGAACGTTTTTTCTGCCATCATTGCTTCAAGGTTCTGGTGGGTAGCGCATATAATTTTTATATCTACTGCTATTTCTTGTCTGCCTCCGACACGTTCAATCACTTTTTCTTGAAGAAAACGTAAAATTTTAGCTTGTAAAGGGTAGGGCATATCACCAATTTCATCGAGGAAAAGTGTTCCTCCATGAGCATGTTCAATTTTACCTATCGTGGTTTTATGTGCACCAGTAAAGGCTCCTTTTTCAAAGCCAAACAATTCACTTTCAAGCAATTGTTCAGGAATAGAAGCACAATTTATGGCTACAAAGGGTTTATCTCTTCTTTCACTCTTATTATGGATAGCGCGAGCAAGCACCTCTTTACCGGTTCCACTTTCACCTAATATGAGGGTGGAAATTTCGCTGGTTGCGATTCTATCAACCATTCGGCATACATGTTGTATTTGAGGACTATTGCCAATAAACCCGTTGTCTTCTAATGATGCCTGTTTAAGTCGAAGGTTTTCTGATTCTAAATTGGCAATGATATATGCACGCTCGATAATGATTGACAAGATATCATTATCAATTGGTTTCTGATAAAAATCATGAGCGCCAAGTTCAATGGCTTTTAACGCATTTTCTTTATCGTCATTACCCGTTATGACAATGACTTTACAATAGGGATTGAGTTCGAGAATATCTTGTAATGTTTGTAATCCCTCTGATGCATTAGCTTCATCAGGCGGGAGCCCTAAATCCAGTGTCACGACTTTAGGTTCGAAACGACGTATCGCAGTAATTGCTTCTTGACGATGACCTGCTAACACCACATTGTAATCAGAAAGGCACCATTTTAATTGTTTTTGAATGCCGGGATCATCTTCAATGATGAGCAACGTTTCCATAGACTATTCCCTGTTTGTGGTCGTTATTTAAGTATAGTGAAACTTTTTTGTGCTAAAGCGGTTTGTTTAGGGATTTTCAATGTAAAGCAGCTGCCCTCATTAACAGTAGAGTCAACATAAATGAAGCCCCCGAGTTGCTCGACCATGACTTTCGCATCATATGCGCCTACACCCATCCCTATATTGCCTTTCGTTGTGTCAAAAGGCTTGAAAAGGCGGTGTTTAATAAATGCTTCTGACATACCGTGGCCACTATCTTTAATGATTATTTGAATACTTTTGGGGGTGTCGACTAAGGAAACGGTCACGCTGCCATTATCATTGGTGGCATCTTGCGCATTTTGAATTAGGTGGTTTAGGCTATTTTGGAATCGTTCTTTTAGTGTTGTTAACGCTAGTTGATGACGGGAAAAATTATGAAATATGGGTATTGGGCGCTGAACAGCCCGCTCTTCACAAATACGCGTGATAGTTTGCTCAATATTAATGACTTGCTCGGTGTCAGCTTCAATTCGCTTTTTACCGAGTTGTGTTAATACTTTATTGAGGCGTATTACTGCGGAGTCTACTGTTTCAAAAGCATCATCAATGAATTCAGGGTTATCACGGTGTTTTTTAGCATTACTACTTAATAATTGTAGTTGCGCCACCACATTTTTTAGGTCATGAACAAGGAACGCAGACATTCGGTTAAAGGTATCAAATTGCTGGCTTTCAGCTAGCCTTTGATTGGTTTCATACATGGTGAGGTAAACTGAAAGTTGTAGGCTAATCGCGTTCATTAAGTCTCTATCCTCCCAATTTAAGTCGTCGGTAGATGTTGGCGTAGATAGAATAAAGATTCCTTGGGTACCGGATGAGGAAATGAGAGGCGCAACAATAGTAAATTGTTTTATTTTGTTGAGTTGTTGAATATCAATATCAAATGGTGCTTTTTCATGTCCGCTGGACAATTTCGGGATATCTATAATCCATTGATGCTCAATAACTTTGCTCCCAAGAAGTTTTAATAAGGCTAATGCTTCAGGGTGATCCAAAGAGCAGTGAAGGTTTGTTTCGGGTAGCAGTAAGCCATTCTTTTGAATGGCAAGAATGCCATATTCGCAACCCAAAGGACGCATCATCGCAGAGAGAGCATTGTCGTAGGGTGTACGTGCTTGATCTTCAATCTCAGAGCAAAAGTGCATCCACTCTTCGCGGTATTCATATTTGTTGGCGAAAAAGTGCTTGGCAATGAAGACTTTTACTCTTTGTCGTAAAACGTCGGATAAAAATAAGCTGGCAAGCACTAGGCTTCCTAGTGCAAAAAAGAGTGTCTGCGCGGTTTCAGCCCAAGAGTTGCCCATCGCTTTAATGTAATAGCCAGCCAGTGACATTAAAAGCAGGTATAACCCAGCGACTAAAATCAATGTGCTGTGATAAATAATGTTACGAGAGACATAAACACGGCTTTCCCAGTTTTTTAGTCGTCGAGTTGTGACTGCAATGAGCGGTAAAGCTGCAGCAATTACCCAGCCTCTTCCTTGCCAAAACGAAGGAGAGATCGTGTTTGTTAACAGCGCGTCGGCATACAAGGCAAAGTTGTAACCACTGATCAAGCCAACACCAATACAGAGTGGCTTTATTGATTGCAGCTCTAGGCGATTGCTACGCCGGTACAGTTGTTCGACGAGCCAAAGGCAAATAATGGCTTGCGAAAGGTGGAATAAAAAGAATATTTTTTGATGAAATACCGGGGTAAAAAGCCGTATCACTTCGCTGGTAGCAATGAGTGACATGACGCTGATAATGGCACTATGGGGTTTGAGGCTCAATAACGCTCTTATATTCGTTTTTACTGTTAAGGTACTAATAAGTAATAAAGAAAGATTTAAGTTAAATAGTGTTTCACTGATGAGGGGGGGTAAAACTGACGTGCCATTGATGAGCTGTTGTGCGGTGCTTGCTGTCCAAATAGTACCAATCGCACACATACTAAGTAGAAGCTTCTTCTGTATGCTTTGCTTCTTGTATGTTGTTAATAATAATAAAAATAAGATGGCAAAGCCGATAGATGCAGCGATATAACCGATAAAGCCTAAAAATGATTCCACTTTGACATCCTTGTTCTCAAAAAGCGGTGCTATTTTGAGGTTAGACGAAAAAAGAGGATTTATTCAATTTAGCTGATCACCTGTCGGTTTAATGTTTTTTATGGCTTTGGTGTGATGGCCTGACATAGGCTCTCTAGGGGAAGTAATTGCTGCAGGGTTTGTTGATCGCTAGCCAGTAAACTGCCGTTATATAATAGGGTTGCAGTGAGTAAAATGAATGGGATGCAATTAAGACTCAATATTAGTAATAGTTTTTTCATCGTGATGATCCTGCATCGTCATGGTGTTCATTTTCCCTCCCCATCAATCTTCCTGCGTCAAAATTTATGATTTTTGCATAATGATTAGCAAATTGCTCATTTTGACATAATGTAAATGTAGTAAAAAAGCTGGTGGCTTTTGACTTATTCATGAGAAATGCAGTGTATTGTTTGATGGTAGAATCATGTCTTTGTTAAAGCTAACATCCACAGACATGATCGCTTTTATTAATATTATTGGTCTTTTTTCAGTTGCTCATCAATAACATTATGTAAAAAAGAGAGTGCAGCTCGATGGTCATTTCGACTCATAAACCATTGCTTTTGATTGGTTTCAAGAGGAAGTAATTCTAACCACCGTTGGCACACCCAAGTCATGTCATTGTAATCTGGCAAAGGGTAGTGAACGGCATGTTCAGGGTATTCATCAAACAGAGCCTTGAGGCTACTGGAGATATCTCTATCAACAAACTTTATTTCGGTAGGTGACCAGTTAGTCATAGGCGTTATGTCACCAAAACGTAGCTCGTCCTCTTCTTTCCAGTGACGATTGATTAAAAACTTTTCTACACCCTTTATGGTTATGCCAAGTAGGCCATCAGGAAGCTGCTCAAAATCAGTGATTATCGCACGTGTACCAAAGTGACACAGTGAATCACCATCTTTCATGCAGAGTCCAAAGCCATCGCCTGCTGCCATTGCAAGTTTGACGAGGCGCGTATAACGAGGTTCAAATATTCTCAACTTACTTATCCCACCGGGTAGCAAGTATATCTGTAACGGAAATAGGGGTAATTGCATAGTATTAGCCTTTCTGACGTTATTGACTTTAGATTTGTCTATATACGTTCCAACCATGAGTTGGTTTTGCTATAACGTTCAGGAAAAGTATAAGCAGACAATTATTAGAAACTGTCTGCTTTTCGATACTACAGCAGGGTCTGTTTTATTGCCGAAGTTAACTTGCTAAGTTCTTGTGGTTTAATAATAAAAGGAGGCATTATGTAGACAAGTGTGCCAAAAGGGCGAATCCAGACACCACTGTCGACAAATGCTTTCTGTATTGAAGCCATATCAACGGGTTCATAGAGTTCGACAACGCCTATAGCGCCGAGCCAACGAACTGCTTTTACACGCTCTAATTTACCGATCTCAGGCAAGCTTTTAGATAATTGATTTTCAATGCTTTTTACTTGCTCTTGCCATACTCCTTGCGTAAGAATATTAAGGCTAGCATTTGCCACGGCACAAGCTAAGGGGTTGCCCATAAATGTCGGGCCATGCATGAAGCAGCCAGCCTCTCCCCCACATACCGTATTTGCGACATGTTTAGTCGTTAAGGTTGCTGATAGGGTCATGTAGCCGCCTGTAAGCGCCTTTCCGACACACATAATATCAGGATTGATACCAGCGTGTTCACAAGCAAACAATTTTCCAGTTCGGCCAAATCCAGTGGCAATTTCATCTGCAATTAACAAAATCCCATATTCGTCGCAGAGTTCGCGAACCCGAGACAGGAAGGTTGGGTGGTAGATCTTCATACCGCCAGCACCTTGCACTACTGGTTCGAGGATGACTGCGGCAATGTCTTGATGATTCGCGGCCAATTTTTGCTTGAAGTCATCGATATCAGATTCTTGCCATTCATCATAGAAACCACAAGTTGGCGATTGAGCAAAGATATGCTCCGGTAAAAAGCCTTTATATAGGCTATGCATGGAGTTATTCGGATCAGTAACCGACATAGCCGCAAAAGTATCGCCATGATAACCATCTTTAACGGTGAGAAATTTAGGACGGCGTTCGCCTTTAGCATGCCAATACTGTAATGCCATCTTTAAGGCTACTTCTACCGCGACTGAGCCGGAGTCAGCTAAAAATACATGCTGTAAAGGTTCGGGTGTCATTTTGACGAGTTTACGGCAAAGCTCTACTGCGGGCTCGTGAGTGATGCCACCAAACATAACATGCGACATCTTATCGAGTTGTGATTTAGCAGCAGCGTTAAGTTCTGGATGGTTATAACCGTGAATAGTTGACCACCATGAAGACATCCCATCGATGATCTCTCGACCATCTTCTAGTTTAAGGTAAACCCCGCTGGCACTTTCTACTGGGTAACAAGGTAGAGGGTTCAGCGTTGACGTATAGGGATGCCAAACATGTTGTTGGTCAAAAGCTAAGTCGATTATATTGGTTGATTTTTGCACAGATGTAAACCCTGGTCCTTTTTGATGGTTGACAGTCTACTGAGTCTCAGTAGACTAGCCAAGTATCAATAAGCATATTTTGCCGTTAGAGCTGAAATAAAATAAGAGGTTATTACACGTGGAAGTACGTCACGACTGGACAGTTGAGGAAGTTCAAGCCTTGTTCGACAAGCCGTTCATGGATCTGGTTTTTAATGCACAGCAAGTGCACCGCCAGTATCACGAGCCGAATAAAGTACAGGTGAGCACCTTATTATCGATTAAAACGGGTGCCTGCCCTGAAGATTGCAAATATTGCCCACAAAGTGCCCATTACCGTACTGATGTAGATCGTGAGCGTTTACTGGAAGTTGAGCGTGTACTTGATGCCGCAGAAAAGGCGAAAACCTCTGGGGCGACTCGTTTTTGTATGGGCGCAGCTTGGAAAAACCCGAAAGAACGTGATATGCCATATTTGCTAGACATGGTGCGTGGCGTGAAAGAGATGGGCCTTGAAACCTGTATGACTCTAGGCATGATCACGGGTGATCAAGCTGGCGAGTTGGCCGATGCCGGCCTCGATTACTACAATCACAACTTAGATACATCACCAGAGTTTTACGGCAATATTATTACCACGCGGACGTATCAAGATCGCTTAGACACATTAAGCCATGTACGTGATGCAGGTATGAAAATTTGTTCAGGCGGTATCATTGGCATGGGCGAGAGCTCACGTGACCGTGCGGGTTTACTGGTCGAGTTGGCGAATTTACCGATTCACCCTGAGAGTGTGCCTATTAACATGCTGGTCAAAGTGAAGGGGACACCGCTAGAGTCAGTTGATGATGTCGACCCATTCGATTTCATTCGTATCATTGCTGTTGCGCGTATCATTATGCCAGCTTCTGCTGTACGTCTTTCTGCTGGGCGAGAAGATATGAACGAGCAAATGCAAACGCTGTGCTTTATGGCTGGTGCTAACTCGGTATTCTATGGTTGTAAACTGCTAACAACGCCAAACCCGGGTGAAGATAAAGACATGCAGCTATTTGCCAAGTTAGGTATCAATAGCCAAGAACAGAGTGCCAAGCCTGATGAAATTCAAGCACAAGAACTGTTAGGACAGGTTGCTCAGCGTGTTGCTGCTCGTCCGAGTAAAGACGATTTGTTTTACGATGCATCGGCTTAATCAACGTATAGCCAAAGCCCTTGAAGAAAGATCGTCTCGAGGGCTTTACCGCCAACGAACTTGCCTTGAACGACACAACGAGCAGGTTATATCTGGCGGTAGCGCTTTATTAAACTTCTCAAGTAATGACTATCTTGGTTTGGCGCAATCGCCTGAGCTGATAGCAGCTTGGCAGTCTGGGCTGACGAAATTTGGAGCCGGAAGTGGCGCATCGCCGTTGGTAACAGGCTACCACCAACCTCATCAGTACTTTGAAGCACAGCTTGCTGAATGGTTAGGTTTTGAACGAGCCTTACTTTTTAGTAGTGGTTTTAGCGCGAATCAGGCTGTTCTTTTTTCGTTATTGCAGCAAGGTGATCATCTTATTCAAGATAAGCTTAATCACGCCTCATTAATTGAAGCTGGCATGTTGTCTGAAGCCAATATGCGGCGTTTTGCTCATAATGATCTGACTGCACTGTCGCGAACTTTATCTCGCCTAGAGTTGGCAGGTTGCTCTGAACAATCTCCGATGGCGAAATTTGTTGTGACGGAAGGTGTATTCAGTATGGATGGGGATTTATCCCCACTGGCTGATATTCAAGCATTATGTCGTGAAACAAGCAGTGTTTTAATGGTGGATGATGCACACGGCTGCGGTGTGTTGGGTGAGAATGGTAAAGGAAGTTGTGATTTAGCGGGGGTTACTCCTGATATTTTGGTCATTACTTTCGGTAAAGCATTTGGAATGCAGGGCGCTGCGGTACTTTGTAATCATGATATCGCTGAGTATTTGACACAGTTTGCACGTCATTTTGTTTATTCAACCGCAATGCCTCCGGCACAAGCTTACGCCTTAAGTACAGCCTGTAACATGATACAAGCCGATGAATGGCGAAGGGAAAAGTTGACGGAACTCAGTCAGGTGCTAGAGGGTGGTTTAGATAACGATATTGTGTTTGAAAATACAATGTCGCCGATAAAGCCTTTATTGATTGGTCAAAGTGATGAAGCCATGCGTATTTCATCTGCACTAAGAGAGCAAGGCTTTTGGGTGAGTGCCATTCGCCCGCCAACGGTGCCGACTAATAGCGCAAGACTTCGAATTACTCTCACAGTATCGCATCAAAAGAGCGATGTGAGACGGTTGGCAATGGCTATTAATGAGGTGTTTCATGGTGGATAAATTGAATACTGCCATCAAGCTTAGTATGGAAAATAACCAACAAGAAAAGCAGGCTATTGCTGATGCTTTTGGCCGCGCAGCGAAACATTATGATAAAGCTGCAGCCTTTCAACGAGAGGTGGGACATTTATTGCTAGACAAGTTACCCGCGGTAGCTCCTGTCGGTAGCCAGTGTCTCGATTTAGGCTGCGGTACGGGTTATTTCAGTGAACAGCTTGTACAGCGCGGACTCGATGTTGTAGCAGCAGATCTCTCGATAGCCATGTTACAGCAGGCGGAAAATCGCTGTGGTCACGATGTTTCTTATGTTGAAGCTGATGCTGAAAACCTGCCTTTTGACGATAATACCTTTGATTTTGCCTTTAGTAGCTTGGCCCTACAGTGGTGTGATGATCTATCCATTCCGCTAAAAGAGCTTAAACGTGTTGTTAAACCGGGTGGCAATATTGTGTTTACCACTTTAGTAGAGGATTCATTATTTGAGCTTTCTAATGCATGGCGTCAGGTTGATCAATATCAACATGTGAACGAGTTTCTTTCGCAAAAGGCCATAAAACTTGCGCTGGCGCAAGCAGGTAGCCATAACATTGACCTAGACTTCAAGCCGATCACCATGTATTACAGCTCGGCAGTTGAACTCATGAAAGATCTGAAAGGGATTGGAGCGACACATCTGCAGCAGGGGCGTAAGGCAGGCTTGGCCGGTCGTAAAACGATTCAGGCATTAGAGAGCGCTTATGAAGAGTATCGAGATGAGAACCAACAACTGCCAGCTACATACCAAGTCTGTTTTGGAGTAATTATTAATGACTAACGCTTTCTTTGTAACAGGAACAGATACCGAAGTCGGTAAAACTGTTGCCTCTCGCGCCATTCTTCATGCTGCAGCTAGCGCGAACATCAAGATGGCGGGTTATAAGCCGGTAGCATCAGGAAGTGTGCCGACTCAAGAGGGGATGCGCAATTCTGATGCGCTATATATTCAGGATGCTTCTGTTGTTGACCTTGCATACGATGAGGTTAACCCTTATGCGTTCGAGGCAGCAGTATCACCACACCTTGCCGCTGAGCAAGAAGGTCGTGAGATTGATTTCGATGTGTTGTCTGAAGGTTTATCGAAGTTAAAAGAAAAATCAGAAGCAGTACTGATTGAAGGTGCGGGCGGGTGGCGTGTACCTGTGACACGCACTGAATTTCTATCTACGTGGGTGAAGCGCGAAAAGCTACCAGTAATTTTAGTTGTTGGCGTAAAGCTTGGCTGTATGAGTCATGCGATGTTAACGGCTGAAGCCATTCAACATGACGGCCTTGAGGTTGTGGGTTGGGTTGCTAACCGTATTAATCCAGGTACTGAAAATTATGCTGAAATTATTCGCATGATGGAAGCGAACTTACCAGGCAAAAAATTAGGCGAAATTCCTTATATGCCGGGGATTAAAAAGCGTGATTTATCTAAGTATATTGACTTATCATCACTAGCTCTTTAATGAGAAAAAATAAAACCTGCCAATTGGCAGGTTTTTTTTGTTTAAAAAAGGGTTACAGCAGTATGCTACAGAGCATTCATTAGCTTTCGCTGGTTAAACCAATAAGAGCTTCTTGTGTATCAGTTAGTGCAGATACACCATTTTCGATGCCAAGCTCTTTGCGTGCTTCTTCTGCAGACATACCAAGATGACAGCGCAAAATATCAATCGCCACCTGGTAATTCTCGTTATCAGCCATCATTCCTCCTTGATAATTCGACTTAGTGAATTCATCATGCCTTTCTGACATAAGACAATATTCGAATTGGCTCACAGTTTCAATAAGACTAAAGTCTAAAATCAACTTATATGCACCTAGTCACACTGGTTTGGTTTGAAATCTCGAAAATAAACACGTGAAAGGATAATAAATAGCCACTTAGATAAGGTAATGAGTTTTAACAAATAATTATTTGTTTTAAGCTGATTACGAAACGTAACAATTTATCACTTCCACTTGTAATTCGTTTGAACGACCATACTATAAATAACAAAGATGGCTGTAGAAACTCTTCACAGCGATTACCTATGAAAGATGCCTTTATTTGGAGAATGGAAAAAATATGAAGCGTATTGCTTTATTTCTGGCAACCAACCTAGCAGTGATGCTGGTTTTCAGTGTTGTCTTGAACGTTATCTATGCGTTTACAGGTCTTCAGCCAGGTAGCCTATCTGGCTTGTTGGTTATGGCTGCGCTATTTGGTTTTGGTGGTTCATTAATTTCACTATTTATGTCGAAATCGATGGCACTTCGTTCTGTTGGCGGTTCAGTGATTGAACACCCTCGTAACGAAACAGAGCATTGGCTTATGGAGACAGTGTCACGTCAAGCTCAGCAGTCTGGTATCGGCATGCCAACAGTTGCTATCTATGATTCAGCTGACATTAACGCTTTTGCTACGGGTGCAAAACGTGATGATTCACTGGTAGCGGTATCGACTGGCTTACTTCATAGTATGACACGTGATGAAGCCGAAGCTGTACTTGCTCACGAAGTGAGTCATATTGCCAATGGCGATATGGTTACCATGACATTGATGCAAGGTGTGGTGAATACTTTTGTTATCTTCGTTTCTCGATTAGTTGCAGGCGCGATTAGTGGTATTAACAATAACGATGAAGAGGGAGGGAGCGGTAGCTACATGACGTACTTTATCGTTTCTTCAATCATGGAAGTATTGTTTGGCTTCTTGGCGAGCATTCTAACCATGTGGTACAGCCGTCATCGTGAATTTAAAGCGGATGCAGGCTCTGCTCATCTTGTTGGTAAAGAGAAGATGATTGCAGCACTTGAGCGCTTGAAAATGAGTCATGAACCACAGCTGGAAGGTTCTATGATGGCGTTTGGTATTAATGGTAAAAAGTCACTGTCTGAGCTATTCATGACACACCCACCATTAGACAAGCGTATCGATGCATTGCGTCGTGGCGAGCATCTATAAACTCATTATTGAATAATAGATAAATAAAAAGCCCCGTTTACATTTCAGCTTCTTAGGTTAAAGAGTTGATATGTAAACGGGGCTTTCTTTATTTGATGAACTTATGCCAAGGCTGGCTGGCGTATAACTGGCTTATCATCAATCGGAATGTGAATTAATGCCGCAAGAAACGCGAGTACAACGGTAGACCACCAAATAGGGTCGTAACTGCCATAGTAGTCGTAAATACGGCCGCCAGCCCACGCTCCCAGAAAACTACCAACCTGATGAGTTAAAAAGACTAAACCGTAGAGTGTCGACATATAACGCGCCCCGAAGATCTGACGGACTAAGCCAGATGTTAGCGGTACGGTACCAAGCCAACAAAAACCAATTGCACCACCAAAGAGTGCCGCTGTTTCTGTGGTTATGGGTAGCATCACAAAACCGGCTATAACAACCGTACGGGTTAGATAGAGCGCTGACATGACATAGCGTTTATTGAATTTATCGCCCATAACGCCCCAGAAGTAACTGCCGAAGATATTAAATATCCCAACATACGCGAGTGCCATCGCGGCTGTTGCAGCAGGTAGACCTTTATCGGCTAAGTAGCTGGGTAAGTGGGTTGCGATAAACATAACGTGAAAGCCGCAGACAAAAAATCCGAGATGGATTAACCAGTAGCCACGGTGCTGAAAGGCTTCTTTTAATGCATCTCGAAGGGTTTGGTTATCATCTGTTGAGGTCGTCTGGTTATTCTGTGGCTTACTTTTTATGAAGCATGAAAAGGCCAGAATTAAACCACAAAGCATAGCAAAAACTTGTAGTGCGGTTTGCCAGCCAAAATCGCTAAGCATGTATTGTGCGCCAGGAATAACAGCAAACATGCCAAATGAACCAGCGGCTGTTGTTAATCCGAAGGCTTTAGCCGTGTGTTCGGCGGGCACTACGCGAGCAACGGCACCTAATATAATCACGTAACTGGTTGCGCTTAAACCAAGGCCTACAAGGCCACCGAGCGTAAGATAAAGCCAGCTTGGCTCTAGGGCAATAGAAGTAAGGTAAAGGCCAAGTGCATAGGCAATCGCACCGGTCCAAATTACTTTTTGTGGCCCCCATCTATCTGCTGCCATGCCTACAAAGGGTTGGAATAAGCCAAAAAGTAGATTTTGCAAAGCAATGGTCAGACTGAAAAACTCACGACCGGTGTCGAAGTGAGTAGAAATAGGCATCATAAAGATACCGAAAGATTGCCTGATCCCTAGGCTAATAATTAGTGTTCCAATTCCCATCCATACAAGAAGAGGGAAACGAAAAATGCTCATGGTTTAAAGTCCAGAAAAGTTGGGTTCGATAGCGTTTTGTTGGTGACATCCGCCACTCATCGCTTGTTCGGCTAACACATCCAGCAATGGTTGGCAGTTATGTACTGCAACCAGCGTGATTGCAAGCAACAGCCCCATTCGCAGGAGCTGAGCAAGAAGGGATTGTGAGAACATTCTCACCTCATGACGACAAATGAGCGGGGATAATAGTGCAATATAAATCATGACTCAAATGAGTATTTAGCAGTTTATATATGCATATTATGCATGTTATGGATCGAGAGGATATCTAAGCTGAGTGGCGAATGATGAATGCTTAGTTAGGTGTCAGACGATAAATATCACCGCTGTCTGTTGATAGATACAAAAAGCCTTTCGGGTCAAGTGTGAGGGCCCGTATCCGCTCATCGAGGCTTTCAAGCAACCTCTCTTCACTAACGGCACTTCCTTCTGTATTCATTGTGATACGGTTAAGGTGACGTAACTTCAGTGCACCACTGAATAAGCTACCCTTCCACGCTGGAAAAGCGTCACCGTTATAGAGTAATAGGCTGCCGGGGGCGATTGATGGAATATAGACTTTTTTAGGCGATACAATCCCTTCTTTTTCTTTGGCGTCACCCACAGTGATAGGCCCCCAGTACTCTTTACCGTGCGACGTAATTGGCCAGCCATAGTTACTGCCCTTGGTGATCAGGTTTATCTCGTCTCCGCCGCGTGGTCCATGTTCGTTTGACCATAAACGATCGGTATGGGGATCGTAAAGTAGTCCTTGTGGGTTACGGTGGCCGTAGCTCCAGATCTCAGGTAGGGCCTTACTCCGCTTCATAAACGGGTTATCGGCAGGCACTTTTCCGTCAAGGGTCAAGCGTATAATACTACCTGCATGGGTCGTGAGATCTTGGCCGTTTGGGCGGTGCCCTCGGTCGCCAACAGAGAAGAAAACAAACTCATCCTTAAAAGCAATGCGGCTACCAAAATGGCGAGCTGTATCACTGGTCGATTTCGTAACCAGAAGATCATCCCACTCTTTTAACTCGGTACCGGCTAGCTTGGCACGGGCTAAGGTGGTTGCAGCTTCTGTACCAATAGGTTTGCTATAGGTGAAATAGAGCCAGCCCGAAGGGTGGTAATTAACGTCTAATAACCCGCCTTGACCGCTGGCAAAAACATCCGGTAACCCTGAAATCGCTTCGATTTGGCTGCTCTTTGTATTGAGCGTTATAGCCCGTCCATCGCGCAGAGTAATAAATAGGGTGTTATCCGAGATGAATGTCATGCCCCACGGTGTTCCTGACAGGGTAGAGATCTGCTCGACTTGAAAGGGCATGCCTTGGCTGCTGCCTTGATAAACGCTTTTCGCGTTGGCGGTCAAATTTAGGCTAATAAGGCAAATGAGTACGAGTTGCCGTAATGCTCGAGGTATCATAGTGAAGTCCTTTCGTTATGATAAAAACCAGATTTGGTTAATTGTCGTGCCTGGCAATAACTTCTGCCAGTGTTTCCAATGCTTTTTTCCATTTTTGTGTTGGTTCAAATGTCGCAAAACTTAATCGCAAGCAGTTGCGATGATGCTCATCGGTACTGAACATCTCGCCGGGTAATATGCTAATGCCTCTTTCTAATGCACCGCGATATAGCGCTAATCCGTCAACTGAGTTGGGTAGGGTTAGCCAGCATAGAAACCCACCTTGTGGTTGTGATAGGTGATAATGGTTATATAGGTTTGGGTACTGGTCTAAAGCTTGCGTTAGTTGCTGGTAAAACATTTTTTGTTTTTTTGCGTAGCTTCGCCTGATTTTTCCCAGATGCTGGCGGTATTTACCGGTTGATAAAAACTGACCAACGGCAGAGTGCATTAGATTAGGGCTACCCATGTTATCGGTCATTAGCCGCTTTTCGATGGTTGGTTGATATTTACCTGCAATGACCCAGCCAATGCGTAATCGAGAGTCCAAGGTTTTCGACAGTGAGTTGCAATAGATTATCCGGTTCTCTTCATCGAGGGTCTTGAGAGGAAGCGGCCGTGACTGATAGGCGAGACCACCAAATACATCATCTTCAATGATAGGGATCCCCGAAGTAATAGCGAGAAACTCAAGTCGTTTGTTTGTTGGCATTAAGAACCCGGTTGGATTATTGAAACTTGGGTTCGTGATAATTGCCTTAACAGGCCAACGAGCAAGTACCTGCTGGAGTGCGTTGAGATCCATACCGTCACGGTTTGAGGCGGGAACTTCTATGGCCTTTAATCCAAGTGATTCTAATAATAGCAAGTTACCAAAGTAGCTAGGGGATTCGACTAAAACAATGTCGCCGGGTTGGGTGATTGCTTGCAAGCTTAGGCTAATGGCTTGCTGGGCACCATTCGTGATCAGGAGTTCATTCACTGAAGTATTGATACCGAGCTCCCGATTAACGGCCACCAGTTGTTTGAGTAAATCTTCATTGCCCGGAGGAAGTTGGTAATGGCTTGGAATGTGGTGTTGATAGCGACTGTGGCGACCAATTTCAGCATAGAGTGAGCGGATAGCTGGAAAGTCGGTATCAGGATGGGCTGATCCAAATGATACAATATTGCCCTCAGCCGGCAGTCTCATTATCGTTTTACTCAACGCCATTAAATCAACGTATTTGGGCGTGGTTGTGATCTTTTTAGCAGGGGCATTAATGGCTGAGACGATAAACCCTGAGCGAGAGCATGCTGTGATTTTCCCGCTGGCCTCTAGTTGTTGATAGGCGCGGATAATCGTATTTTTACTCAGTGAAAGCTCTGCACTAAGCTCGCGAATTGAGGGTAACTTATCACCAGCTTGGTAGCTCCTTTTATCGATACGTTCACCAATTAAGGTGACGACCTGTTGGTACTTGGCTTGCTGGTGGCTGCTTTGATGGTGTTTGGCACGGGTTATGATGGTCTCTTTCAGCATTATCTGTACCCTAATAAATGGTTGAAACTGTCCCTATTAACTTTTTTGTACCCCTATAAAGTAATAGGTATCACTTAAAATAAAAAGAGATACCTGCCATGCTAACCCGTTTAATTCCGTTTATTTTCGTTGTGTTGTGGAGCTCCGGTTTTATTGGTGCCCGATTAGGTTTGCCCTATGCCGAACCTGCAACTTTTCTTTTGCTTCGTATGGCAGCGAATATTTGTGTCTTTTTACTTTTAGTTGCAGTACTGCGCGCTTCATTGCCCAAAGGGAAGGCAATGCTACATTGTTTGGTTGCCGGTTTGCTGATCCACGGCTTCTACTTGGGAGGGACCTACATCGCAATTGGGCAGGGCATGCCAGCAGGACTATGTTCACTGCTAGTTGGTTTACAGCCGATTTTGACCGCGGTGGTTATGTTTGCGTCAGTGGGTGAGAGAATGCGAATGTCACAGTGGCTAGGTTTAGGGATTGGTTTTATCGGCATCATGCTGGTGCTGCAGGGCAATATGGCTTGGCATCAAGATGGCAGCAAGCAAGCGGCTTATATCTTTACCATTGCAGCTTTACTTGGCATCACATTAGGTACGTTGTATCAAAAACGTTTTTGCCAAGGTATTGATATGGTCGGCAGTGCGGTGTGGCAATACACTGCGGCAGCATTACTGTTTTTGCCTGTTGCTCTTACGACAGAAACCATGGTGGTCACATGGTCGGGTGAGTTTATTTTTGCACTTGTATGGCTAGTACTTGTTTTGTCGGTGGTTGCGATTTTACTTCTGCTTTATATGGTGAAACATGGCGAGTCATCAAAAGTGGCATCAACTTTTTACCTTGTTCCTCCAATGACGGCTATTCAGGCTTGGCTGATTTTTGGTGAAACGTTTGATGAGCTAGGTGCACTCGGCTTTATGCTGGCAGCATTGGCTGTGTATTTGGTAACCCGTAAGCCTAAAGTGGAATCAAGAATGGTTGGTCAGTCAACAGAAGCATGATTAGAAATAGAAAAGACCAGCGAAGGCTGGTCTTTGACTTTATAATAGGAGCTCGGCACGAGTAGCTAATGAAGTGTTACTTCGCCACATTGCCAGCAACATTCATGATATCCCAAGTACGGGCAAACGGCGGCGCATAGGCAAAATCAAGCGTGCCCAGTTGTTTAGTGGTTAGTCCTGCAGTTATGGCAACAGCCATGGCATCAATGCGGTGTACTGCGCCTTTCTTACCAATCATTTGGGCGCCTAAGATAACCTGAGTATCTGCGTTATATACTAGTTTCATGTGAATATCAGATTGGCCATCGCAGTAGTTGGTATGGCATTTATCTTTGATGGTGATTGCTTTGTAGTTGATGCCAGCCTCAATCGCTTCTGGTTCTGAAATACCAGTGCGGCCTGCTTCTAAAGACAAGACTTTCACGCAGCTTGTCCCTAAAGATCCAGGGAAGGTTAAAGACTTGCCAGCAATATTTTCGCCAACTAAACGGCCGAGTTTATTTGCCCCTGTAGCAAGCGGGATGTAGACATTCTTATTGAGGACACTGTGCCAAATAGACGCACAGTCGCCTGCTGCCCATACATCAGGCAATGATGTTCGGCCTTGTTGGTCTACACAAATCGCACCGTTGGCTAAGGTTTCAATGCCAGTTTCTTTCATGAAACCAGTATTAGGTTTAACACCAGTGCAAACGACAACAAGATCGGTTGGATGTAGGTCATTATCTGTTTTGATCGAGGTAACATGATCGTCACCGAGAATCTCTTGTAACGACTCATAAAGTAATACCTCAACCCCTGCTGATTGCAATTCAGTTAGGAAGTGCTCGCTAATTTCATTATCAAAGGCATCAGGGATAAGGCGTTCTGCACGTTCGATCAAACGAACTTGCTTGCCTTGGTGGATCATTGCTTCAACAATTTCTAGGCCGATAAAGCCTGAGCCAATCACGGTCACATGTTGGCACTGCGGCTGATTGATAGCCTTTTTAAGGCTGATACCATCATCCATGCGGCGTAAGCTATGAACACCACGCTTTTCTAGGCCTTTAACTGGTGGTAATACTTCACTTGCTCCAGTTGCAATCATCAAGCGATCATAGCGGGCTACGAAAGTTTCATCACCGTGCTGTACTTCAAGTTGTTTATTGAGCGCATCGACCTTATTAACACGGTGGCTGGTCTTAACGTCAATACCGCGCTCTGCAAACTGCGCCGGTGTGAATTCAGCCATGTAGTTGCGATCTTGGAATTCATCGCCAACAAAGTAGGGTAAGCCGCATGCACCGAAAGAAATAACTTCCGAAGCTTCAAATACCGTAATTTCAGCATCGCGGTTAATACGTCGAGCTTTAGCTGCTGCGCTCATACCAGCCGCTTCACCACCAATAATGACTATTTTCATTGTTATTTCTCTTTTGTTTAAACCCCTCTAGCACAACGCTATAGTGTGTAGAGTTTGGTGAAGGGAAGCCGAGGCTTCCCTTTGGTACTTGTTAATCATTAACGTCCGATAACGCTAGAGTTTTACTTTTATGCAGTAGCATCTTCACCATCAAGGTTAACTTCTACGTCACTGTTGAAAATATCCATGTCTGTCTGGCCCAGCACTTTACTGGTTACTGTTCCTGCGGTGATTGACCCTGATACGTTTAGCGCTGTACGGCCCATATCAATCAGAGGTTCGATAGAGATAAGAAGGCCTGCGAGGGCAACAGGGAAGTCCAAGGCCGATAGAACAATAAGGGCTGCGAACGTCGCACCACCACCGATCCCTGCCACACCAAAAGAGCTAACTGTGATGATAGCAATAAGGGTAAACAGGAAGCCCATATCCATTGGGTTAACACCAACAGTTGGCGCAATCATTACTGCTAGCATGGCTGGGTAAATACCAGCACAACCGTTTTGACCGATAGTTGAACCAAATGATGCAGAGAAATTAGCAATTCCACTTGGGATACCTAAGTGCTTTTCCTGAGTCTGAACATTCATTGGAATTGAGCCAGCACTGGTACGTGAAGTAAAGGCAAACAGTAGCACTGGAATGACTTTTTTCAGGTGACGCATTGGGTTTAGACCCACCATAGCGACTAACGCAAGGTGAATAGCAAACATGACAAAGATTGCACCGTAAGAAGCAATAACGAAGTTAGCAAGGTTAACGATGTCTGCATAGTTAGAGCCTGAGATAACTTTGGTCATCAGAGCAAGCACACCAAACGGGGTTAGGCGAAGTACTAAGGTAACCATACGCATAACAATAGCTTGGGCAACACTAATGAAGTTCTCAAATGATGCAAAGACTTCAGGTTTCTTACGTGCAATACCGGTTGCAGAAATACCAATAAATACTGAGAAGATAACCACAGCAATGGTTGATGTGCGGCGTGAGCCAGTCATGTCTAAGAACGGGTTAGCCGGTAAGAACTCAATCATTAGCTTGGCAAATGACATTGCTTCTACAGACCCTAAACGGTTTTCTAATGCTTCACCGCGGGCGATCTCTGCAGCACCCGATGTTAGCCCTTCAGCAGTGAGGCCGAATAAGTTCGCCATTAGGATACCAACAACGGCTGAAATCATTGTAGTAACGATCAGCACACCAATCGTCATGCCACTAATTTTACCCAAAGAGGTGCCGCCATTAAGGCGAAGTATGGCTGAGATGATAGAGACCATCACCAGCGGAATAATGATCATTTGGAGCAGTTTTACGTAACCGACACCAACGATATCGAAATATTCAATACTCGTTTTAATAACGTCTGAACCGGCACCATAAAAAATTTGCAGGGCGCCACCGAAAATAATACCTAAACCTAAGCCAGCGAATACACGTTTGGTAAAGGTAACGTATTTAGTTTGAAGCCGATATAGAAAGAGTATTAACGCAAGGAAAATACTCAAGTTTAATATAACGCTGAAAGTCATCATTTATTCCTTCAAAATATAAATGTAAGAGTCCTGAAGCTATACAAATGTATAACCTCTAATTTAAAACCTATGGTGCAAAGATGTTAATTACCTAGCAATTGTTGAGTATTGCTAGCTATTATGAATATTAAAAGTACTTTATTTACCGTTGCTGTTTGTGATTTCTTATATGTAAATAAACAGTATGTTTAGATACACCTAGCATTTCAGCAACCATAGATGATGAATCTTTTAATTCAAAAATACCTCGGTCATATAGTTGGCATACTATTTCTTTATTTCTAAGGTTATTTGCCAAGCTTGAATCATTATGAACTTGAGTAATAATTTGACTTACGAGATCGTCAACTGAAGTTGCAAATGTTTCATTATGTACTGGATTATCAGTTTCTTGTTGATATGTTGGTAAGCTAAAGGCATCAAGTAAACTGGCAAGGGGGGCATTTAAACTAAAATTTACACATAGCATCCCGATGGGTTTACCATTGCGATTACAAATAGTGGTTGAAGCTGACTTCATCATTTGCCCGTCTTTGGTGCGCGTAAAATATGTGCTCCATTTAGAACCGCAATTAGAGTTTAGCTTCTGTAAGGCAAAGTCAGTGACTGGAGCTCCAGCTTGTCGACCCGTAACGTGTCCATTAGCGATTTTAGTTACAGATGAGTGTAAGTTATTGAATGAATGGAGAACAACTTCACAGCTACTACCAAACAGTGATGCTATAGCATCCACTGCGGGTTCCCATGACGTAATCAATAATTCGTCTTCTGTTAACTCAGTAGGTATCTGAGCGGTTTTCATATCCATACTAAACTCCTCACTCAACGATGCGTAATTTACCCCTTTAGGAGTAAAAAAAAGTTGAGTTAGATCGGTTAGTTAATAACCTTATGTCAAGTAAGGTAAATTTGTGTTAAAAACTGGTTGTGGAGCACAAAAAAGCCATCTCTGGTTGATTATTTATTATCATTGCCGGTGTTTACTTGTTACTTATTTGCAACATATTCACAACGATGCTCTTTGGGATTACATAGCGGTAAGTATTGAATTAAAAAATGTTAATTAAGATGTGTTGACAAAATCATGTAATGAAGAGCTATAACACCTCACTAACTACTTAATAATGTGTATTCAGTTATGGTTAATTGAATAGTGTACATAATGTTGTATGATCGCTGCATGCACCTTCGTAACAGTTGTATAAGGCAGGTAGTAATGATGAATCGGTCATGGATTGGTGGTTTAGTTGCGGTTACCTTTTGTTTAGGGCTGCTAGTTTCCTATACGCAAAATTACGCGGAAAATACATACGATATAACTGACCAACAGCAACAGTTTTTAGCTGTACAGCATGATTACTTGTCTCAGCTTTATAAGGCAAAGGGAAGCCTGATAGAGTTTGGTGAAGAAAACTCTCCGCTTTATTTAACCATTGAGAATGCAATAAAAATCAATGAAGAGCTGTTAGATGATGCTGAATATTGGCGAGATCATTATATTTCAATGGTTATCGATAATGAATAATCTCGCCGAATGGGGCTTTTAGGTATTAATATATTGACGAAGCCTGCGTTAAAATGGATACCAAAAGAGTTGTTCCGATTGGTAACGATTCAGTACGCCAATAGTGAGGATTGCACCAATAGTAAGGAGAGTTAGATAGTCAGCCTTGCGCATGGGTTTTAAACTATACCAAGTACGCTTATTGTTACGTCCAAAGCCACGTAAGGTCATTGCGTTTGCAATCACATCGGCACGATCAAGGCTAGAAAAAATCAAAGGGCCTAATATTTTTGCCACGTTCTTTATGCGCGTGAAAACAGGTGCTTTTTTTGAAATATCCACACCACGCGCCTGCTGCGCATGCATGATATTGATAAAGTCTTTCGTAACTTCAGGTAGGTAACGCAATGTTAAACTTACGGCATAAGCTATGCGGTAAGGCACCCCAAGTCGGTTCAGACTTGCAGAAAATTCTGTTGGGTGGGTAGTAAAAACGAAGACCAATGCGATAGGGAACATACTGAAATACTTCAGCGTCACTGTAACGAGGTAGAACAGTGTCTCGCTAGTGATTGAGTAGTTACCGGGCAGAGAGAAGAGCACCGTTTGCGAGCCCATATATTCCATGCCTTGTTGAGGGGCAATTAAGAACATAAAAAATGCATTCAGTAACAACACTGTTGACGTACCAATCAACAGTGGTTTGTAGGCTGAAAAAGGTACACGCGATAATCGTAATAGGTACAGCCCTACCATGATTAATAGACTGATCACCCTGATATCAAAAGTGATTAAGACCATAGTGACCCAAGCCATGAATAATATGAACTTAGTAATACCGTTTAGGGCATGAAGCGGTGAGCCCGTGTTGGCATAACTAATGCCGAATTTAATTTTATTTGTTTTCATTATTTTGCATTTGCCTCATGCTGAATGAAGCAACGGATAAAGTTATCGATTCGCTCAATGCCTAACTTATCGGCAAGCGTATATAAGCTTGTCACGGTTAAGTTAGCTTGTTCAAGCAGTAGGGGTTGGCTAAATATCGTATTGACTGCATCATCTGCAATTAATTTGCTGTCGGCGATCACTATGGCTCGATCGGTATACTCAAGTACAAGGTGCATATCGTGTGAAATAATGACGATGGTAATGCCTAGTTTATCGTTTAAATCACGAATGAAATTCATCATTGTGGTGTAGTGATAATAGTCTTGACCTGCGGTTGGCTCATCGAGGATCAGTAGTTCAGGCTCTAATACTAGGATTGTCGCAATCGTAACACGTTTTTTTTGCCCATAGCTTAATGCATCTATAGGCCAGTGACGATAACGACTAAGGCCGCATAGCTCTAGCGTAGCAAGTACTTTTGCTTTAACGTCAGACTCTTTCATGCCACGGTTACGTAACCCAGAAGCAACTTCATCAAAAATCATATGATGAGAAATCATATGGTTAGGATTTTGTAACACAATACCAATTTTTTGACTGCGCTCAAATATGGAGCTTTGCACAAGATCTTTGCCATTAAATGCAATGCTTCCATTGTCCGGTTCTAGTACACCCATAATAAGACGAGTAATTGTCGATTTTCCTGAACCATTTTTGCCAAGGATAGAAACGAACTCGCCTTTATTGACGGTGAAAGAAACATCATCAAGTGTTGTTCTTTGTCCATCGTATGAATAGGAAAGCCCTTTGATCTCTAATAAGGGAGTACTGGCCTTACACTGATGTTGTTCTGTGTCTTGGCTGAACCATGAGACTAACGCAGGCTTAAACCGGTCAAGGTCGAGTGTTTCTAGATAAGCGGGTTGATCATTTGACGTGATATTACAGCCCGCAGCTTTTAGTGCCGTAAGGTATAAAGGTTCACGTATGCCATGCTGCGCTAAATAGGGGCTAGCCAATAATTCATTCGGCGTCATATTGGCTACGATCTCACCGCGCTCCATTAATATAATGCGATCTGCTGGGCAGTGCAGGACATCTTCAAGGCGGTGTTCAATGATAACGACCGTTTTATTGGTATCTTTGTGTAGTTTATCAATGATCTCTATGGTTGACTTACCCGTTTTAGGATCAAGACTTGCCAAAGGTTCATCAAACAGCAGGATGTCGACATCATCAACCATAACACCTGCAAGTGAAACACGCTGCTTCTGGCCACCACTTAGGTCAAATGGCGATAGATGTAGCATGTCATCCAGCTCTAACATCGTTGCTGTTTGTTCGACGATACTATGCATAGAGCCGAGTTCAATCATTTGGTTTTCAAGTGCAAAAGCAATATCTTCACCAATGCTTAAGCCAACGAATTGACCATCGGTATCTTGAAGGACCGTACCGACCAAACTGGTACACTTGTGCAAATCCATGTTTTTAGTGTTACGACCATTGATACTCAGTGAACCGCTAGTCTCTCCTTTTATAGCAAAAGGAATTAAGCCATTCAGGCACTGCCCTAAGGTTGACTTGCCGCTGCCACTTGGACCGACGATAATGACCTTCTCGCCTTTCTCAATGGTTAAATTAATGTTCTTTAAGGTTGGTTGTTCTAGTGCCCAGTATTTGAACGAGAAATTTGAAAACTCAATTGCCATGTCTTAGCAAGCCTCTTTCAGGTTGTAGCTTTGTTTTTTGCGCTTTGCGACAGAGCTAAGAATAAAATGGCCAACAATAGCGATAAGGACGGTATTACCAGCGGCAATAATAGTGAGCTGGGCAATGACCTTCGTAAATGGTTCGGCATAAAGCACGGCATCTAGGTAGGCAGAGCAACCATAGCCAATGACGTTGCCGATAAAGGCCAAAAGGACAAACAGTGAAAAGTCTAGCTTCGAAAATAAACCTTTTTCGATTCGTTCTTTCGTTATTTTTGGGTATAGGCCAATAATTAAGCCCACAATGCCAGAGCCAATAACCCAAGTTACCCATACTCCCCAACCAGCGAAGAGGTCGGTGACCCAGTGGCCAATAAAGCCAACTAAAAACCCAACTAATGGGCCAAAAAGAACACCAAATAGAGCCAATACAGCCATTGCGGGTTTTAGCGTGGTGTTTGCGAAGACAGGAATTCCAAACATTGGCAGTCCGCCAATGCCATATAAGGCTGCACCGATAGCAATGAGTACAACTGTCTTAGCTGAGAGATTCATGACATAACCTTTTATTACTTTTTGGATACTTGCACTTTAAAATCCACTCACAAGGATTTAGAACCCTGATGAAATAGCTACTTTGCAATATCATCGTCAATGATGAACGCTGCGCGTGTTGCAAATCCCTTTCTTAGCAAAAACAGTTATGTCAGTAGATTTAAGAGGGCGCAATCTTACAGCAAGCATTAGAAGAAAGAAAATTGTAACTTCTGGGTGTTTAATTATTTATCAAATAGGCAAAAGGATGATGATTAACAGCCAGTTTCAGTATGATTAATCGTTGTAAAAGCCGACACGTGCTTTAAATACAATGAAGTGAGAATTTGTTCCAAGCAGATAACAAACTTTTACAGTTATGATGCCTTTAAATTTAGGTGATCATGAATAATAATGTACGTTAGAGTAGACAGTGTTGAAGGCTTAGCAGCTTGGTGTGAAAATTGCTTATTGCGATTAAGATGTTGATTTATATTTTTCATCAATGATTTTTGAGAAATTAATCGACATTGCAAATTTTGCTGTATTATCCCTAACTTGCTGGATATGTTGAATTATCTACTTTATTTTTTTATTTACTTAGTAAATACTGCTGTTCGGATTTTATATTTCGAAGCATGAAATATGTAACGAGCCCTTTTTGTCAAGCTCTAACTTTAAGTGAAAATTTGCGCTGAAACACAGAAACTGCATGGGTTCTCATTACAACTTAGGGTAAAATTGGGTACTATTAGTAACAGCTATCCCGCCATATTGGCTGGGTGCAGAGCCAAATCATATTGGAGATACAGCTTGATTAATGTATTCCTTGTAGATGATCACGAACTGGTTCGCACAGGGATCCGACGTCTTCTTGAAGATGTCCGTGGTATTAAAGTGGTAGGGGAAGCCGACAGTGGTGAAGAAGCCGTAAAATGGTGCCGTAGTGAACACGCGGATATCATTCTTATGGATATGAATATGCCCGGAATCGGTGGTCTTGAAGCCACCCGAAAGATTTTACGTTTCAGTCCAGATGTTAAAATTATCGTTCTAACAATTCATACTGAGAACCCTTTTCCGACGAAAGTAATGCAAGCAGGTGCTGCTGGTTACTTAACGAAGGGAGCAGGGCCAGATGAAATGGTCAATGCCATCCGAATGGTAAACAGTGGTCAGCGTTATATCTCACCAGAAATTGCACAGCAAATGGCATTAAGTCAATTTGCGCCAGACTCAGAAAATCCATTTAAGGAGCTTTCAGAGCGTGAGCTGCAAATCATGATGATGATCACGAAAGGTCAAAAGGTTACTGACATTTCAGAGCAGCTCA
This sequence comes from Photobacterium makurazakiensis, assembly GCF_050336715.1. NCBI lineage: Bacteria > Pseudomonadati > Pseudomonadota > Gammaproteobacteria > Vibrionales > Vibrionaceae > Photobacterium > Photobacterium makurazakiensis. The sequence goes on along the minus strand of NZ_JAKJSJ010000023.1, from coordinate 48,748 downwards.
ACCTTAGCCCTAAAACGGTGAACAGTTATCGTTATCGACTATTCAATAAGTTAGATATCAGTGGTGATGTAGAATTAACTCACCTTGCTATTCGACATGGAATGTTAGATACAGAGACGTTGTAGTGTCAGAACCGTTTGACTCAAAAAGCTTTTTGAAAACCGTTACTCACCAGCCAGGCGTATACAGAATGTATGACGTCGCTGGTGAGGTTATCTATGTCGGTAAAGCAAAAGATCTTAAAAAACGCCTTGCCAGTTACTTTCGTACGACGGTAGCTGGTGAAAAGACAAGGGCTTTAGTTAAAAACATTGCTAAAGTCGATGTCACTGTAACGCATACCGAAACCGAAGCACTTATTCTTGAGCATAATTACATTAAATTGTATTTACCTAAATACAATGTACTGCTTCGAGATGACAAGTCTTATCCTTACATTTTCCTTAGTTCAACGACTCATCCCAGACTCACTATCCATCGTGGTGCTAAAAAACGCAAAGGCGAATATTTTGGCCCTTACCCTGATGGTGGAGCGGTACGAGAGAGCTTGCACTTACTACAAAAAATCTTTCCTGTTCGTCAATGCGAAGACTCCGTTTATGCAAACAGGAGTCGTCCGTGTTTAATGTATCAAATTGGTCGCTGCTCAGGACCATGTGTGAAAGGCCTTGTCAGTGACGAGGATTATCAAGAGCAGGTGAATTATGTTCGCTTGTTTCTGAAAGGAAAAGATAAGCAAGTTATTAGTTCGCTTGTGGAAAAGATGGAGCAATCTAGTCAGCAGTTAGCCTTTGAGAAAGCGGCGCTGTACCGGGATCAGATCCAAGCTTTACGCCGTGTTCAAGAGCAGCAATTTGTGAGCAACGATAGTGATGACGATCTCGATGTCATTGGCATTGCACACGATAATGGTATGGCTTGTATTCATGCGCTGTATATTCGCCAAGGTAAAATCTTGGGTAGTCGTAGCTATTTCCCGCGTATGCCTTCTGATGCGAGTGTGACTGAAGTTCTCTCTAGTTTTGTGACACAGTTTTATCTCAATCAGGCTGAGGGTAGGGTGATCCCTGCCGAAATTTTGCTTGGTCTCGACTTAGGTGAAGAAAAAAGTGTTATCGCAGATACCCTAACTGAGCTTGCTGGACGCAAAATTACGTTGAAGGTACGTAGCCGTGGTAACAAGGAAAAATTTCAGCGCTTAGCCCAAACGAATGCAGAAACAGCGTTAATCAGTAAGCTCAATCATAAAATGACGATTCAACAACGCTTTATGGCATTGCGTGAAGCGTTGAATCTCAATATATTAGAGCGAATGGAGTGCTTTGATATAAGCCATACAATGGGAGAGAAAACGGTTGCTTCTTGTGTGGTGTTTAATCGAGAGGGGCCTTCAAAGCAAGAATATCGTCGTTATAACATTTCGGGCATCACTGGTGGAGATGACTACGCTGCTATGGCGCAAGCCCTAGAGAAACGTTACAGCGGACAAACTGAACCTGATAAAATTCCTGACATTATTTTTATCGATGGGGGTAGAGGTCAGCTGTCAAGAGCGTATGATGTAGTTAACCCATTGATGTCGACGTGGCCAAAGCGCGCGTTATTAGTCGGTGTAGCAAAAGGAACAACGCGAAAGCCGGGGCTTGAAACCCTACTTTTGACAACCGGCGAAGAATTTTCAATGCCTTCAGACTCACCGGCGCTGCATTTAATTCAGCATATCCGGGATGAAAGCCATAATCATGCTATAAGTGGTCACCGTGCCCAGCGTGCAAAAGTGAGAAGGCGTAGTGCATTAGAAGATGTGGAAGGGATCGGTCCTAAGCGTCGTCAGGCACTACTTAAGTATATGGGTGGATTACAAGAACTGAAAAAAGCAAGTAGAGAAGACATCGCTAAGGTTCCAGGAATCAGTAAAGCCTTAGCAGAAAAAATATATGACGCACTGCAACATGGCTAACAGTGCTGCAATTTAAATCCACAATAAGAACTAAGAATTATGCGTTTAACAATTCCGAATATCTTAAGCTTCATACGACTGTTTCTGATCCCATGCTTTGTTATCACCTTTTACCTTCCCTATAGCTGGGCGCCTTTTGCAACGGCGCTGATTTTCTTAATCGCAGCTATTACAGATTGGTTTGATGGCTATTTGGCGAGAAAACTTAACCAAACGACACGTTTTGGTGCATTTATCGATCCTGTTGCAGATAAAGTGATGGTCGCTGCCGCAATGGTATTGGTCGTTGAACATTACCACTCTGTGTGGGTAACTATTCCAGCTATCACTATGATTGGTCGAGAAATTATTATTTCAGCATTACGTGAGTGGATGGCTGAACTTGGCAAACGTTCTAGCGTTGCGGTTTCATGGGTCGGAAAAGTGAAAACAGGCTCGCAGATGTTTGCTTTGTGCGTTCTACTATGGCACCCAACTGATTGGGTTGTATGGATTGGATACATCTCACTATACGTAGCAATGATTTTAACGTACTGGTCTATGTATATTTACTTACGTGCAGCCAAGCATGATTTGCTGAACTCAGAAGACATATAAAAAGAAGAAGCGGCTTGATAGCCGCTTTTTTTCTGCGTTGGTAATGTGTGTCTTCTAAAGCCGCACCTGAATGGTGATTGATTTTTAGCAACGTAAATGTTGCGCTTTTAATCATATGGAACGACATTTGGTGTCATTGGTTGAAAATAAAGCGAACGATTTTGTTTTCTTCATTTTCTGCGTGACAGCCTACAATGGTTGTGTAAAATGGCTGCCATACCAACGGGGGAAGCATCCCTGAAAGGTTACGGCGCGTTGGCAGAGTGGCTATGCAGCGGATTGCAAATCCGTGGACCTCGGTTCGACTCCGGGACGCGCCTCCATTCTCGATTGAGAATAAATAAAGCGACACTAGCTCAGTTGGTAGAGCGCAACCTTGCCAAGGTTGAGGTCATCGGTTCGAACCCGATGTGTCGCTCCAAATTAAAATCTTACGGCAATAGCGGTAAGACAYAGATGGTGTTTAACTTTTCAGTTAGCGCATCGCGAGAAATTGCGTGCCCTGGTGGTGGAATTGGTAGACACAAGGGATTTAAAATCCCTCGACGTTCGCGTTGTGCCGGTTCAAGTCCGGCCCGGGGCACCATCTAATAAAGGCGCGTTGGCAGAGTGGCTATGCAGCGGATTGCAAATCCGTGGACCTCGGTTCGACTCCGGGACGCGCCTCCATATAGCAGAAAGCCCGATACGAAAGTATCGGGCTTTTTTGCATTTTATCTAGAACGAATATTAGCCATTTGCAAATTGTTGCAATGGTACCCTTTTGGCTAATAGACTGGTATAGATACGGTTTCCTATTATCCCTCCGATTAACCCAGCTATTGCTGCGGCGCAAACAGCCATGAACAGTGTTTGTGGTTCATTGAAGGCAATAGAAGCCAGTAACCCCGGTATAGGGGCTGCACTGCCTGGCGCATCGTTAACAATGCCGAAATAGGCGGCAATTGTGCCCGCTAATGCACCGCCGATAAAGTTAGACATAAAGATAGGCACAGGATTTCGAGTAACAATGTGGGCTTGGGTTAAAGGTTCAAGCATGACACTGATCGTATTGCTGGATTTACCCAGCTTTAATGTGTGGAATATATAACCGTTAGTAAAAGATCCCCCGACACATGCAATGGCGGCTATCCCCATAGGTAAGCCTGTGAGCCCTAACATGGCGGTCAGTGCCATTGAACTTAGCGGTGAAGTACAGACCATCTTGATCAAGCCACCTAACAAGAAGCCCATCGCAAGTGGCGATAGCTGTGTTGCTTCAGTGATCATGCTTGCGAGCGTCCCCATTAGTAAATCAAGCCCAGGGCTAATGAAAATACCCAGCAGCCTTGCTAGTGGGGCCAAGGTGAGTACGCCTAAAATGACGTCAACACCTTCCGGTAGGTATTTTTTGAAAAGAGGGGCTGCAAACGAGAATAAGTAGCCAACAATAAAGCCTTCTAGAATGCCCAGATTCGCCATTGCTAAGCCGGTTACGATTGCAAATACGGGCTGCACACCTACACGCAACATAACCAATGTTGCGGCCGCAACTCCGCCCATGCCACCAACCATATTGCCAAATTCGGCAAGGTAACTGATCCCTAAAAGGTTACCCATAACATATTTATGAATAGCCTCAACCAAGAAAGTCGCAATAGCGGCATCAGCGAGCCCACTCATGGCAGCGCTACCATTTGGGGCTTTAAAGCTGAACAAAGAAAACAAACATAACGCTGCAATTAATGCAGCAATTCCCAGAATAATTTCCATATTAATTCCTTGCTAATAAAAACAATGTAATAACAGGTGCTAATAAAGGTTAACCGCCAGGATCAGGGATAGATAAGAGGTTATATGTACGAATTGGATGGGAGAGGGTATTGCTTAGCAGACCGCAAGCAAGTAAATGTCCTCAGGGGGACGTACTAATGTTCGAACGAAATTGCACAAAATTAACGTGAAACGATGTCATAACTAAATCATCCCGTTAAGTAAACAATTATTACGTTAGCATAATAACTCAGGCTGAATTTTGAACTACTTCATGTTGTTTTTCTTATAGAAGGCTTTGTGGTTAATAAATCTAATTATTCAATCAGTTTCACTGTCAAATTTTGGCGATGAATAGAGTTGTAACATTTGTAAATAACACTTGGCATGCACATTCTCAATGTGTTAGTTTTCAAACCAATCTCAGACTTGAATGATCTGAGGCATAGGTACTGTGTTGTATTCAGGCTGATTACCGCATAGTACGCCGTAGGTACTAACAATATGATTCTTCAATCAAGAGCATATTTTAGTAGAAGGGCATTAATGCGCTGTCCTGCAAATTGAGCAGGGGCATATTGAAGGAACCCAACGTGAAAGCGATGACATTATCTATATCTACCAAAATCAGCTTTGTCTTACCCAATTACAGTATTATTACTGAGCCTTGATCTTCCTGATCACAAATAATATGAATTCCAATGTACTGACATAATTGCAGTTATCGCTTTTCGACATTTAAATTTTGTCATTTAAAGTGCTTTCTCGTTATCCGTTCGTAGATTGAACTTTGTGCTGTGAGCCACAACCGTATGATGGAACAGCATGATTCCCTGTATTGCATGTAAACGTTGCATTTATACCACAATGAATTTTATGTAAAACATCTACTTTCGATGCTTAGTCTCTACTTAATGCGTCTGGAAGGGTGAATATTGAGAAATACCACCGATTAGATGATGTTTATTTATGTGAAAATCATTGATAGGTATGTGCAACATGATTAAACGGAAAAATCATGAGCAACGTATTAAACCTTGATGAATTGAAGCTGGCCTCGAATGTGCCTGTCGTCCATGGAATCTATGATTTAACACCAGATGAGTTACTTCTTAGCCAAGAGCACTATGAATCAGAAGTGCGTTCATATCCGCGTCGATTACCATTAGCGATTGCTAAAGCATCAGGCGTTTTAGTTGAAGATACGCGTGGTCAGTTGTTTTTAGACTGCTTGGCCGGTGCGGGTACCTTAGCTATGGGGTATAACCACCCTGAAATCAATCAAGCGATCATCGATCAGTTACAGGCTGGTCTTCCTTATCAAACGCTTGATATGACGACACCTGCAAAAGATAAATTCATTAAAGAAGTGATGGGTTTTCTACCCGATTATTTCTCAAAAGATGCGTGCATTCAATTTTGTGGCCCGTCAGGTGCCGATGCGGTAGAGGCTGCCATTAAACTGGCTAAGCAGACGACAGGTCGTAATACCATGGCTGCCTTCCACGGTGCATACCACGGAATGACAAATGGTACGATGGCGATGATGGGGAACCTGAACACCAAAGCTCGTCGTCAGGGTTTGATGTCAGATGTACACTTTCTACCTTTCCCATACAGTTTACGTTGTCCGTTTGGCATGCATGGTGACGAAGGGGCTAAACAAAGCCTTCGCTATATTGAGCGCATGCTATGTGATGATGAAAGTGGTGTACAAAAGCCTGCAGCGATCATTGTTGAACCCGTTCAAGGTGAAGGGGGAGTAATCCCAGCCCCAGCATTCTGGTTGCAAGAGTTACGTCGAATCACCAAAGAACACGGTATTTTACTGATCTTTGATGAAATTCAATGTGGTATTGGTAAAACGGGTTATAACTTCGCCTTTGAAGAGGCCGGTGTCGCACCGGATATCCTGTGTTTGTCTAAAGCTGTCGGTGGTGGTTTACCGATGTCGATTTTGATTTTTAACAAATCAATTGATACATGGAACCCGGGTGAGCATACCGGCACTTTCCGTGGTAATCAGCTTGCGATGGCGACGGGGGCAAAAGCACTCGAAATAATTCGTCGTGATAACCTAGTTGAACACGCCCACAAAGCTGGTCAGTATTTCCGTGAAGGGTTAGAACGTATTGCACAGTACACTAGCTGCATTGCTGAGGTACGTGGTAAAGGCCTAATGCTTGGCATGGAAATTGTTAAAGCCGATGGTTCTAAGAATAAGTTTGGTGAGCCAGAAGCCGATCCAGAGCTAACAATCGCTATTCAGCGTGCAGCGCTTGAGCGTGGATTAATTATTGAGAAAGGTGGCCGACAAGGTTCGGTATTGCGTTTCCTTCCGCCACTTGTTATCACCTACGAGCAAATTGATTTTGCACTCGAGGCATTGAGTCAAGCCGTTCTTGCTACCGCTGGGCCTGCAATCGTTCAAGATATTAACGTTGAAAGTAATGATTGGCATCAACACTTTATTCACACGGGTAAAGGTGGTGCAGATGTGTTTGAATCAGCATTGAATAGCACAACTCAAGCGTTAAAGTCTGTATTTGAAAATACCGATACACCGTATTCAGGTATCGAACCGCAAGTACTGAAATCAATGATTAACAACATTGATTTAGATAATTCACAGATGCCTTTGGATTTAGTGATTGAGCAAGTTGGTGAAGTGATTGCCAAAAACTCAATCATGGTACAACACCCACATTGTATTGCGCACCTTCACACGCCACCGCTGCTTCCAGCGATTGCTGCTGAGGCATTCATAGCGGCATTGAACCAGTCTATGGACTCTTGGGATCAAGCGAGCGCTGCAACGTTTGTTGAGCAGAAGGTTGTCGACTGGCTTTGCGGGCTTTATCAACTTGGTGATGCTGCTGATGGTGTCTTTACCAGTGGTGGTACGCAAAGTAACTTGATGGGTCTATTATTAGCTCGTGATTGGGCTGCAGACACCATCTCGGGACATAATATTCAGCAACAAGGCTTACCAGAATATGCAGCAAAAATGCGTATTCTATGCTCGAAAAAATCACACTTTACCGTTCAAAAGTCGGCTTCTCTAATGGGGCTAGGTGAGCGAGCTGTTGTCTGCGTTGATACGAACCCTGATGGTACGATTAAATTAGCGTCGTTAGTCAAAACTGTTGAAACTTTAAAGCAAGATGGCTTGTTGCCGTTTGCGTTAGTAGGTACAGCAGGTACAACAGATCATGGTGCTATTGATGATATAGCGGGCATGGCTGATATCGCGCAGCAACATAATTTATGGTTGCATGTCGATGGCGCATACGGTGGCGCACTTATCTTAAGTCGTCACAAATCTCGATTGAATGGCATTGAGCTGGCTGATTCAGTCAGTGTTGATTTTCACAAAATGTTCTATCAACCGATCAGCTGTGGTGCTGTATTGGTTAAAGATAAAGAGCATTTTAAATATCTACTGCACCATGCAGACTACTTAAATCGCGAAGATGATGTACTGCCGAACTTGGTGGACAAATCAATTGCAACAACCAAGCGTTTTGATGCATTAAAAGTGCTGATGACTATGCAATGTGTTGGTCCTAAAGCGTTAGGGGCAATGTATGACCACTTGCTAAACCAAACACAGCAAGTTGCTGATCTTATAAATACATCAGCAGAGTTTGAATTGTTGGCCGATCCGGCATTGTCGACGGTGCTATTCCGCTACGTTGGTCTTCAGCAAGAAGCTAATATCGACCAGTTAAATAAACAATTACGCATTGATGCACTAGTGCAAGGGAAAGCAGTATTGGGTGAAACGGTGGTAGACGGCAAGGTTGCACTGAAATTTACCATTTTGAACCCTTGTCTGACGATGTCAGATTTTGAATCATTACTGAAAGAAATTAATAACGTTGCAGCTCACATCGAGCAAGTAGCTTAAAAATGAACTGAGCCAAGTCGCCATCGATGAATTTGGCGTCTTGGTTTATTGATAGATTTTACAAACGGAAAATAGATACTATGGCAATTCTACAGATTGGTGCTGGTGGTGTTGGTTGGGTTGTTGCGCATAAAGCAGCTCAAAATAATGAAGTATTGGGCGATATTACGATTGCCTCTCGCACACTTTCAAAGTGCGACAAAATTATCAACTCCATCAAGGGTAAGAATAACCTTAAAGACCCATCGAAGAAGCTTGAATCTCGTACTGTTGATGCGGATGACGTTGATGCATTAGTGGCATTGATTGAAGATGTAAAACCTGATCTTGTCATCAATGCTGGTCCTCCATGGGTAAACATGACCATCATGGAAGCGTGTCTTCAAGCTAAAGTATCTTACCTAGATACATCGGTTGCTGTTGATCTTTGTTCTGAAGGTCAGCAAGTACCACAAGCTTACGATTGGCAATGGGCTTACCGTGAAAAATTCGCTGAAGCGGGTATCACCGGTATTCTAGGTGCTGGTTTTGATCCCGGCGTAGTTAGTGTATTTGCTGCATACGCTGTGAAGCATTTGTTCGATGAAATCGACACCATTGATGTTATGGATGTCAACGCAGGTGATCACGGTAAGAAGTTTGCAACTAACTTTGACCCAGAAACAAACATGCTAGAAATCCAAGGTGATTCTTTCTACTGGGAAAACGAAGAGTGGAAGCAAGTACCTTGTCACTCTCGTATGCTAGAGTTTGATTTCCCTAACTGTGGTCCACAAAAAGTCTACTCAATGGCGCACGATGAAGTTCGCTCAATGAAAGAGTTTATTCCAGCAAAACGTATCGAATTCTGGATGGGCTTTGGTGATGCTTACCTAAACTACTTCAACTGCATGCGTGATATCGGCTTACTAAGCCCTGATCCACTTACATTGCACGACGGTACTGTTGTTCAACCGCTACATGTATTAAAAGCATTGCTGCCAGATCCTACATCGTTGGCTCCGGGTTACACTGGCCTAACGTGTATCGGTACTTGGGTACAAGGCAAGAAAGACGGTAAAGAGCGTAGCGTGTTCATCTACAACAATGCTGACCACGAAGTGGCCTACAAAGATGTAGAGCACCAAGCGATTTCTTACACGACAGGTGTGCCTGCGATTACTGCAGCACTGCAATACTTCCGTGGTAAGTGGGCAGAAGCTGGCGTGTTCAACATGGAACAACTAGACCCAGATCCGTTCCTAGAAACTATGCCTGAGATTGGTCTTGATTGGCATGTTCAGGAATTGGAAGTCGGTCAGCCTGACATCAAAATCCTGAAATAATTCTGGTTATTTGAGGCAATAGCGGTGTCAATCGTGCTCATTTACGTTCGTAAACTCCGCGCGGTTTCCTTGCTCTTGTCTCAAATTCCTACGAATTATAATCAAAAAATATAAATAGGCGGTTTATGTTTACTGCCTTATTTACAAAGTAATATCAGAAGGGAGCAGTTATTGCTCCCTTCTTGGTGAAACTCTTAATTCGGTTGTTCTGTCGATCGGAATGAGGGACTGTTGAGAGTCGATATTTTCCTGTTTTGTCCTGTCTGAACGCAGTGAGTTACAAAATAGGGAAATATTGAATCCAACATCCTTACAGACACAACTTGAGTGTGTGAGAAAAAATGACATTTAAAAAAGAAGAATTAAAAACCCCTTACTTCATGATCAATGAAGATAAGTTGGTAGCAAATCTTGAGAAAGCGAAGCTGTTGAAAGAGCTATCTGGCGTGAAGCTAGTGTTGGCTCTGAAGTGTTTCTCGACTTGGGGTGTCTTTGACATCATTAAGCCATATTTAGATGGCACCACAAGCAGCGGCCCAAATGAAGTGAAACTGGGCTACGAAACATTCGGGGGCGAAACACATGCCTACAGCGTGGGTTACAGCGCCGATGACGTAAAAGAAGTGGCTGATATCTGTGATAAGTTAATTTTTAACTCTCAAACCCAGTTAGCCGCTCATCGCCATCTTGTTGAAGGTAAATCATCAATTGGTTTACGTTTAAACCCTGGAGTTAGCTATGCAGGGCAAGATCTAGCAAACCCTGCACGCCAGTTCTCTCGTCTTGGTGTGCAAGCAGATCATATTAACCCTGAGGTATTCGACTCAATCAACGGCGTGATGTTCCACATGAACTGTGAGAATAAAGATGCCGATGCGTTCATTGGTCTCCTCGATTCGATCTCTACGCAGTTCGGTGATTATCTAAATAAGCTAGAGTGGGTGAGCCTAGGTGGCGGTGTGTTCTTCACATGGCCGGGTTATGACATTGAAAAACTAGCGGTTGCCTTGAAGGCTTTTTCACAAAAACACGGTGTACAACTTTACCTAGAGCCGGGTGAAGCAATCATCACGAAAACAACGGATTTAGTGGTGACTGTCGTTGATGTGGTAGAAAACGGTATGAAAACCGCCATTGTTGATTCAGCGACTGAAGCACACCGATTAGATACGTTGATTTACAATGAACCGGCATCAATAGCAGAAGCTGCAGATAACGGTGAACATGAGTACATCATTGGTTCGTGCTCTTGTCTTGCCGGTGATCAATTTTGCGTTACTCAATTTGAACAGCCATTGGAGATCGGCCAGCGTCTGCATATTTTAGACAGTGCAGGCTATACCATGGTGAAGCTGAATTGGTTTAATGGTTTGAAGATGCCATCGATTTATTGTGAGCGTAGTACGGGTGAAGTCCAGCGTTTAAATGAGTTTGGCTACGACGATTTTAAGCGTTCGTTGTCACAATGGTCAGTGAGTTAATACAGCGTTCAAAATTCAATAAAATCAATGAGTGGTGATATGTTCGCCACTCATTGGTGTTATTTTGTGTTGATGTGATGGAAATTGACCGTTTGATATTTTTTATTGTTTTTTTCGTTGACTCGCCGCGTAAAATCAGTAAATTACACCACATACCGCAGCGGGGGAGACCTTACTGAGGTGGTAAAAATGGCGCGTTGGCAGAGTGGCTATGCAGCGGATTGCAAATCCGTGGACCTCGGTTCGACTCCGGGACGCGCCTCCATTCTCGATTGAGAATGAAAAAAGCGACACTAGCTCAGCTGGTAGAGCGCAACCTTGCCAAGGTTGAGGTCACGAGTTCGAACCTCGTGTGTCGCTCCAAATTGAATCTCATTGCGTAAGTGGTGAGTAAGTGAAACACAGGCAAAGCTGGTAGACGATACCTTAACAAGGTTGAGGTCACGCCTAGCTACTCGAAGATCGGGAACCTCGTGTGTCGCTACAAATTAAAATCTCATTGCTCATGTAGCAGTAAGATACAGATGGTGTTTAACTTTTCAGTTAGCGCATCGCGAGAAATTGCGTGCCCTGGTGGTGGAATTGGTAGACACAAGGGATTTAAAATCCCTCGGCGTTCGCGCTGTGCCGGTTCAAGTCCGGCCCGGGGCACCATCTATTTTAAGTCTAAGATTTTCTGAATAGAAACTTTTAGCATGCGACACTAGCTCAGCTGGTAGAGCGCAACCTTGCCAAGGTTGAGGTCACGAGTTCGAACCTCGTGTGTCGCTCCAAATTATCTAAACTCTTTTTAGAGTTAGAAGAAAAGTAAAAATGGCGCGTTGGCAGAGTGGCTATGCAGCGGATTGCAAATCCGTGGACCTCGGTTCGACTCCGGGACGCGCCTCCATTCTCGATTGAGAATGATAAAGCGACACTAGCTCAGCTGGTAGAGCGCAACCTTGCCAAGGTTGAGGTCATCGGTTCGAACCCGATGTATCGCTCCAAATTAAAATCTTACGGCAATAGCGGTAAGACACAGATGGTGTTTAACTTTTCAGTTAGCGCATCGCGAGAAATTGCGTGCCCTGGTGGTGGAATTGGTAGACACAAGGGATTTAAAATCCCTCGACGTTCGCGTTGTGCCGGTTCAAGTCCGGCCCGGGGCACCATCTACATAGAAAAGCCTCAGCAGAAATGCTGAGGCTTTTTTGTTTCTATTCGCCACTAATACCAACCCACATAAGTACTTGATCAGTCTTACTGGTTAAAACCGCTATTCTCTACGTTAGATATTTTGTAATTAGAACCGCTAGTTACTGCAATCTCTGCCTTGATAACAGCAATTTTTCCTGCGTAATACTTAGATCAATTACTTATCCAGATTGGTATAATTCTAGGCTATTGCTTTAGGTAATAGGCTGAGAGACTTCGTCGACCAGATAGAGGATCGACTGGTATGGAACACCGCTATGATGTGATAGTCCAATTTCACAGGTTCGGCTGTTACTAAAACCCCGTAGGCAGTGCTCAGGTACTTGAGCCTTTAGTGGGTGCACAGCCGCCGCATTCAGCTCTGGCGTGGTAAAACCTTTGTCACCCGCCCAACCACAACATTGAATATGCTCCGGTACAATCACTTCGGATACACATTGGTTAGCAAGTTTTAGCATATCGTTTTCTAGCCCCATGCGGCGAGAGCTACAGGTGATGTGCAGCATAACGGTTTCATCAACAGGAGAGATAGATAAATGTTCTAACAGGTATTTACTTACAAACCCTGTTGGTTCGTATATATCAAGGGGCTGAGCAAATTGCTCAATACTGCGCTTGGCACAGGGGCTAGTATCGATTAAAACAGGATACCGACCTTGCTCTGACGCTTGCCATAAAGCAGCTTCTAGCTGTTGTGCTTTGTTTTTAGCTATGTCATTCATACCTTTGCTGTCATAGGGCATCCCACAGCATTGTGCTTTAAGTGCTTCGGGTATAATGACTTCATATCCCGCTTTTTCAAGCAAAGATAGTGTGACTTCTGTTAGTGGGCGCTGATCGGTAGCATTGGCTTGCTGGCCCATATTACGGCTCGCGCAGGATGGCATATACACAACTTTTCTCAACTGCCGAGGCTGATAGGCTGCCGCATCACTGAGATCTTGTGAGTTAGCTTGCGGCAATTCTGGTATCCATAGTGGTGTAGAACCTTTCGTTAGGTTACGTACGCCATTAGTCACCTTGCCAACGAAGTTCCCACCTAGCGCTTTAACGGCTAACTGGTTGGCTTTGAGCCCGGTTCTAGCCAGTGCCATTGTGCTCGAAAAGTGATCGGCAGTCCATTTGGCTATCGGAGTGAACTTTTGGTATTTCGCTGTGCGCAGCTGTTTTACTAAGTCGCCAGTATTAATACCGACAGGGCAGCGATCGGCACAAAGCCCGGTTGCCGCGCAGGTGTCGAGTCCTTGGTATTCAAATATTTTTTCTAGCTCGGTCGCTTCAACATTTTCTCCAGCCGCACGACGACGTTGTAATTCACGATATAGCACAATACGCTGGCGTGGCGATAAGGTGAGGGTACGAGAAGGACAGACCGGTTCACAAAAGCCGCATTCAATACAGCGATCAACTAATTCATCTGCCGCAGGCATTGGCTTAAGATGCTCAATGTGTGAATTGGGGTTGTCATTAATGATCACCCCCGGATTAAGTAGGCTTTCAGGGTCGAATAGTGCCTTGATCTTTTGCATCAAGGCATAGCCGTCTTTACCCCATTCCAGTTCAACATAAGGCGCCATATTTCGGCCTGTGCCATGCTCGGCTTTTAATGAGCCTTGATACTTAACGGCTACCAACTCGGCTACATCATCCATAAAGCCGCCGTAGCGCTCTATTTCAGTCTGTGATTCAAAGCCTTGGGTAAAGACAAAGTGTAAGTTACCTTCTAGTGCATGGCCGAAAATGATGGCTTCGCTATATTGGTATTTATCGAACAATGCTTGCAGGTCGCGAACGCCATTTGCCAAGTTTTCAACCGGAAAGGCAACATCTTCAATGATCACTGTGGTGCCCACCTCACGTACTGCCCCAACGGCAGGGAACATGCCTTTTCGGATCCCCCAAAGGGTGGCAACAGTAGCAGGATTCGAAGTAAAAGGTACCGACTCAGTAATGGTGTAACCCGACAGTGAATCCATAATCTGAATGCATTGATTGTCTATGTCTGCTTGGGAACTCGCGTGAGACTCAACCAGCAGTGCTGCCGCTTCAAGATCTAGCGATTTGATAAATTCGGGCATGCCGGGTTTATCGGCGACGGAGCGCATAGCTCTGCCATCCATGAGTTCGACGGCAGCTACTGGTGTTTTTGATAGTGTTGTGACCGCTTTACTGGCTTCTTCGATATCGGCAAACACCAACAGGGCAGAGGCTTTATGTTGGTGTTCAATCACCGTGTTGTAGGTAATTTCGGCAATAAACCCCAAAGTACCTTCAGAGCCAATCATTAAGTGCTCGAGTACTTCTATTGGGTTTTGATAGTCAACTAAGGCATTAAGAGCATAACCAGTGGTGTTTTTCAGGCGGTATTTATGATGAATACGCTCGGTAAGCGCAGTGTTCTCGGCTGTTTCTTGGCAAAGTGCCTGAATACCTTGTAGCAATTCAGGGCGAGTTGTTTTGAATGCCGCGATACTCTCGCTGCTGGCAGTATCAAGCAGTGAACCATCGCTAAACACTATTTTCATGCTGTCGACGGTACGGTAAGAATTCTGCGCTGTACCACAGCACATACCGCTGGCGTTGTTGGCTGCAATACCACCAATTTTACATGTATTGATTGAGGCCGGATCTGGGCCGATTTTACGCTGAAATGGCGCAAGGTATTTGTTGGCATCAGCACCAATTACACCGGGTTGGAGAGTGATTTTATGGCCGTCATCGGTAATCTGATGCCCACGCCAATCGTCGGTGAGGGTGATAAGCACCGAATCTGACACTGCCTGACCAGACAAACTGGTGCCTGCAGCGCGGAAGGTAAAGTGAACACTCAGTTCACGACAGCATTGGATGGCAAAAATGACTTCATCCAAATCCCTAAGGCGTAGAACGATTTTCGGCACCAAGCGATAAAAACTCGCGTCGGTGCCGTAGGCTAGGCGTTTGGCTTCTTGGGTGATGATGCGCTCTTTTTCGATACGCTCAGCAAGGATACCTTCCAGTTGTTGATACGTGGCATTGGTAATTGCGTTTGCCATCAATTGCTTCCTTTTGTTGAGCCGCAGGCGATATCACTGAGGATAATTATTGTATTAGTGATGTTGTTTGATCGCCTGCGGTATCCTTTATGTTTGCTTAACCCATTTTTACTAGCGACTCATGGGATAAGTCAGAAATCGTTTTTGCACCAGTAAGTGTCATGGCAACTCGCATTTCCTTTTCATACAGATCGAGCAGGTTCTCAACGCCTTTGCCACCCTGTGCAGCGAGTGCGTAGACGAAAGATCGGCCGAGTAGGGTGCAGTCAGCACCGAGTGCCAGCATACGTACCACATCGAGACCTGTACGGATGCCTGAATCGACTAGGATCTTCAAGTCGCCTTTTACGGCATCAGCAATGTTCGGTAGCGCCCTTGCTGTAGATAACACTCCGTCGAGCTGGCGGCCACCGTGGTTTGATACAACAATACCATCGGCACCAAAGCGGACTGCATCTTTAGCATCTTCTTCATCAAGAATCCCCTTGATGATCATTGGGCCATCCCAGAACTCACGGATCCACTCTAGATCTTTCCAGCTGATTGAAGGATCGAAGTTTTCTCCTAACCACCCAATATAATCTTCTAACTTGGTTGGTGAACCCCTATAGGTGGAAATATTGCCAAGATCGTGAGGTTTGCCCAAAAGACCGACATCTAACGCCCAACTTGGGTGGCGCATTGATTGGAAAACACGACGAAATGCGGCATTCGGACCGCTCATTCCAGAGCGCATGTCACGGTATCGAGCACCCGGTACTGGCATATCGACAGTAAAGACCAGAGTTGTTACCCCTGCGGCCTTGGCGCGCTCTAGTACGTTTTTCATAAAGCCACGATCTTTGAGCACGTAAAGCTGGAACCACATCGGGCGATCGATTGCTGGTGCCACTTCTTCTATTGGGCAAACAGAGACCGTTGACATAGTGAATGGGATACCTTTTTTTGCTGCCGCTTGGGCTGCTTGAACCTCACCACGTCGAGCATACATTCCTGTTAGTCCAACAGGCGCCAATGCGATAGGCAATGCCATTTTTTCACCGAAAAGCTCGCTCTCAAGACTTAGCTCAGACATGTTGTTTAGTACACGCTGGCGCAGGGCGATACTTGCTAGATCGTCGGTATTGCGATCCAAAGTATGTTCGTTGTACGAGCCACCATCAATATAGTGAAAAAGAAACGGCGGTAGCTTCGACTTAGCGGCCGCGCGGTAATCTGTTGAGGCTGAGATAATCATAAATCTAATCCTAGTAAGAAGTTAATCTGGGGCTTACTTCATGAGTGCGTCTGTAATCTGGAAGCCATATATCACCACCAAGCCAATTACGCCTGTCATTACTAAGTAATAGAATGTTGGGATAATTGTTTTACGTAGCGTTGCACCCTCACGCCCCAGCAAACCGACAGTCGCTGATGCGGCAACCACGTTGTGAATAGCAATCATGTTACCGGCTGCGGCACCAACAGCTTGAAGGGCGACGACCACTGCGCTCGATATCGTCAACGTCTGCGCCACTTCAAATTGGAATTGGCTGAACATCATGTTCGATACTGTGTTTGAGCCAGCGATGAAAGCACCAAGAGCACCAACTGTTGCGCTTAGCGCAGGGAAAGCATCACCCACAAGGCCAGCAGCAAAATTTGCGGTTGTTACAGGCATGCTGGCAAGATCGGCACTGTTCACTCCTGAGTTGATGAAGATACGTACCATAGGAATGGTGAACACGAGTACAAAACCAGCACCAATCAGCGTTTTGCTCGACTCACCAAAGGCTTTAGCAAGTGGCGCAACACTGCGAGATTGAAGAAGAACAGCTAGCAGGGCAACGAATACTAGAATGCCTCCAGGTAGGTACAGTGGCTGAATTGCAGTACTGATGCCTGTTTCACCCAGAATATTGGTGAAAGAAAGGCTTACGCTAACCAGCATCCCTTTGAAGTCTGCGCTAACACGACTGGCGACCAGAATCACAGCAAGCAAGACATAAGGTGCCCAAGCGAGTGCCATGCTCATTGGTTTAGTCTTATTTTCATCAAGGTTGATCTTCAGTGAACCAAGCCATTCTGCTGGCCACTTATCTTCTGACTCGAAGTCCCAAGTTGATTTAGGTACTAGGAAACCACGCTTGGCTGCTGAAACAACAACGGCTAAGCCAACCAGCCCACCAATCAGTGATGGGAACTCTGCACCTAGGAAAACACCGGTTAATGCATAAGGAATAGTAAAAGAGACACCGGCAAATAGTGCGAATGGCACAATATCAAGCCCTTCAGTCCAGCTTTTGTTTTTACCGAAGAAGCGGGTCAGCATCATTGCCATCAGTACAGGGATCATTGTCCCAACCGATGCGTGGATCAGCGCAACACTTGATGTAATTTGCTGAAGGTAAGCCTCCCAAGTTGAGCCGTTTGCGATTAAGGTTTCGGTAATATTATGGGTATCTAGCCCTTTGTTGACACCAACTATAATTGGCGTACCCACCGCACCGAATGATACCGGTGTTGATTGGATCATCATCCCCATCAATACAGCAGCAAGGGCAGGAAATCCGATAGCAACCAGCAGCGGGGCAGCGATAGCGGCTGGGGTACCAAAGCCTGAAGCGCCTTCGATAAACGAGCCGAAGCACCATGCAATGATGATGGCTTGGACACGGCGATCAGGCGAGATATTGGTAAACCCGTTGCGAATAGTGGCTATCGCACCAGTGTGTTTTAGTGTGTTGAGCAGGAAGATTGCGCCGAACACAATCCAAAGCACGGATACCGTAATACCAAGCCCTTGGAAGACAGATGCTAATACACGATTAGCAGCCATATCCCAAAACGTTAGTGCGATAACAACGGTAAGGCCAAAGGCGACAGGCATAGCTCTTTTTGCAGGCCAATTGAGACCGACCAGCAGTATCGCTGCCACCACAATTGGAGAGAAAGCCACTAAGGCCAGTAATGTTTCACTCATTGGTACATCCTCGTACAGGTATTATTTCATTTATCCGTTTGAAAGGGGTAGGTGATGCATTGTAATTATTATGTTTGTGATCTCTGTGTTAACGGGGTGTGAATTTACCCCTTTCATTTTTATTAATATAGGGAAATAATGAAAATGATTAATTCCAAAAGTGACATAATAGAATGCGTGCAGATGATTTAATTTTATTTTCCCAGGTCGTTGAGTTAGGCAGCTTTAGTAAGGTTGCTGAGCAGAATAACCTTACAAACTCAGTAGTTAGCAAGCGAATTGCGAGGCTAGAAGAGGAAATTGGCGTTCAGTTATTGTATCGAACAACGCGTAAATTAACTTTGACGGAAGCAGGCAAAGCTCTTACGCATGGCGCCAAAAATGTGAAGCAAGCGGCTCAAGAGGCTATGGATGCAGTTTCAGGTTTTGGCGAAAGTGTTAGCGGCCATATAAAAATGTCGGTTCCGAGTATTTCGGGTGATCTGATCTTGGCTGATGCAGTTGCGGAGTTCTGTAATATGCACCCCGGCCTAACAGTAGATATGTCACTCGATAACCGCTTTGTCGACTTGGTTGATGGCGGTTATGATTTGGTTATACGTACAGGCTATCTGGAAGATTCCAGCTTGATTGCCCGTCATATTCTTGATTCTCAATGGGTGGTATGCGCTTCCCCTTCTTATATTGCCCGTAATGGTAAACCGCTAAACCCTCAGGATTTAACACAACATAATTGTTTTCAATATGCCTACCAGACTACAGGTGCTACTGACTGGGAGTTCAAAGGTGATGAAGGTAATTATATAGTTAGGGTGTCAGGTAGTTTCACTACTGATAATGCGACTGCATTGCGAAAAGCCGCGCTTGGCGGGCATGGGATTGCCTATGTTCCCCGTTGTTTGGTATATCATGATTTTCGTAATGGTCAGCTGGTGGATATTTTCCCTGAATTGGTTGGAAAAAAACTCGGTATTTATGCTGTTTACCCATTTACGCGTCAGCCGCCTAAGAAAGTAAAGTTATTGATTGAGCATATCAAAACAAGATATTTGACGATTTCTCATTACTTTTAGTTACTTATAACTTTACTATTGTGAGTTTCAGGGGGACTTGGCTCTCGTGTCTCAAAGCTCACGCTTTATTTTCAGAAGCCTTTATCTATAAAAATGTTATTTAAGTTCAGCTTTTGCATTGGCATATATTCACTTTGGGAATAAATAATTCCTTTAAGTCCTATGCCTTACGGTAGAAGTACTTGAATTGTAATACACTCTGTATATTATGGACGTATAGATGTCTAAAGTAATGGGTGTCTAAAGCTGTATCTGTTTATTAAAGGATTAGTCATGAAGGAACATGCCAAGATGAAACGATGGATTCTATCTATAATCGCCTGTGTGAGCTTAGCGGCTTGTGGTCAAAAGGATGATTCGATTATCAAAATAGGAGCTACATCAGGGCCGCACGCTCAAGTTGTTGAGGCTGTAGCGATAGAGGCGAAAAAACAAGGCGTGAACATTGAGGTTATTGAATTCTCAGATTATATCACTCCAAACGCGGCTTTGGCCGATGGAAGTCTTAACCTTAATAGCTATCAGCATTTACCTTTTTTAGAAAACTACAATAACGGGAACAATGCCAATCTAGTCTCTATTGGTGAGTCAATACTTATGCGCATGGGGGTTTACTCTAATAAATATAGCTCTCTAGCCGATCTTCCTGACAACGCACAAATTGCCATACCCAATGATCCAACGAATGGTGGGAGAGGGTTGCTGCTTCTCGAAGAAGCAAAGCTGATCACCTTGAAACCTGATGTAGGTTTTACAGCAAGCCTGAATGATATTATTGATAACCCAAAAGGGTTGAAATTCGTCGAAGTAGAGGCTGCTCAATTGCCAAGGAGTCTTGATGACGTTGATGCCGCCGCTATCACCATGAACTATGTAATGTCTGCTGGGCTAAACCCACAGAAACAAGGTTTGTTTTTAGAAGCAAAAGATGCACCATTAGCGGTGATGGTGATTGCTGCTCGGGAAGACGAGAAAGATAACAGCGACTATCAAAAAGTGGTTAGCATTTTTCATTCTCAGCCGATAGCTGAATTTATGCAAGAAGCCTTTAATGGCACGATTGAGCCAGCAAGTTAAGTCTGATTTTTCTTGATGTAAATAAAGCCCCGAATGATAACTAAATTTGGGGTTTTATTGTATTAGAGTCCTCCCTTTTCACGTAAAGACGATAATCCACACGTAAATATCAAGATTCTAAAGCACCCCCGATTAGTTAAGTGTCTAATATTCGCGTTACGGGTAATAATTGGTTGATAAGATAACGATCTGTATTATATTTAGCCTTATGCTACCAAGTTACTTTGGACTTTATACAAACTTAGGAAGAGTATGCATTACGATATTTTTAATGGTGATGCCGATGGCATTATTGCATTGCTACAATTACGCTTAGCTGACCCCAAGCAAAGTATGTTGATCACTGGTGTAAAACGAGACATTAAACTGCTACAGCAAGTGGTAGCGAAAGGCAATGCAACGTCTGCGACAGTGTTAGACATTTCGATGGAAAAGAATTTACCAGAATTAGAGCACTTATTAACGCAAGGTGTTGAGGTGTTTTATTGTGATCATCACCGCTCTGGAGTAATACCGAGTAGCAGTAACCTTGAAGCATTAATTAATTTAGATGCAGAGGTTTGTACCAGTTTATTAATTAATGATAAATTAAACGGTCAGTTTGTACATTGGGCGATCGCTGCAGCTTTCGGAGACAATCTGTACACATCGGCTTTGGCATTGGCTAAAAAACAAAATTTAGCTGAAGCAGACATAGAATTTTTGAAAGAGCTTGGCACATTAATCAACTATAACGGTTATGGTGCATCGCTATTTGACTTACATATTCCGCCCGCTGAGCTTTATACTGCACTAATGAAATATGAGAACCCATTTGATTTACGTGAAGATCAAAGTTCTCCGTATTACTTGTTAAAAGAAGGCTACGAGCAAGATTATAAAAATATAGCAGCATTAACTGCTATTCATGATGACGATATTAGCCGAGTATTTGAATTGCCCTGTGAAGCGTGGGCAAGACGAATAAGTGGTGTTTTCAGTAATGAATTAGCAAATCAGCAACCCGACAAAGTGCATGCGGTGCTAACGTTAAATGCAAATCAGGAAGATTATACTGTTAGTGTTAGAGCGCCATTGAATAACCGCGAAGGGGCTGATGAAGTTTGTACCCAGTTTAAGACTGGTGGTGGACGTAAAGCGGCAGCTGGAATCAATGCACTAGCCCTTGAAGATAGGTCTCGGTTTATCCATATCCTTTCAAGTCGTTATACATGAAAAATCTCGGATGTATAATGCCTAATCAAGGCTAATGGGTATTCAGAATAATTTGGAGTTAAGTGACCACTTTATTGTTATTCGCTTCCATGGGGTGATAGGTACCGTATGATTTTTATCAACCTGAAAGCATTTAGCCGTAGGAAATTAAACTAAGTACTTGTGACTGAAAGCTTATAACCTTGACTCAATGTTTGTATTTCGGGTGTAAATTCATCGACAAAAACACGCTGTATTTCACTTAACTTCCCACTCACGATGGGGGCATAACGTCCTAATGTTGTTTTATCTGCGACTAGCCAGCACTCTTTGCTTTGCTCGATAATTGTTCGTGTCAGGCAGGCTTCTTCAGGTGTAAAGTCGAGTAATTGACCATTTTCACTTAAGCCACCAATGCCAAATATACCAATCATTATATTGAATTGGCGGTAAAACTGGGTTGTTGATTCACCAACTGTGTCTTCATCGGAAGACCGAAGTAAGCCTCCTGCAAGATGGATCTTAATATTAGGGTTTTTACTTAATATAAGGGCTGCATTGATATTATTAGTAACTACTGTCAGTTCCGGATGATCTAATAACGCATGAGCAACTTGCTTAGGCGTGGTTCCAATACCCAGAAATATACTCGCACCTTTTGGTATATCCTGAACGACCCGTTGTGCAATCTTTACTTTTGCTGAAAAATTGAGCATCTCTCGGTTAGTAAAAGAGAGGTTATCATTAGCACTTGGCAGAGTAATGCCACCGTGTACTCGTTTCACCATCCCTTTGTCACTGAGTTCATTCATGTCTTTACGAATTGTTTGTACCGAGACATCAAACTTGTTGGATAACATTGAGCTTGAGAGCACGCCATTAATCTCATTTAGATAAGTAAGAATGTCTTTTTGACGCGATGATAAAACCATAATGATTACTTTTTACTGCTAAGTGTTTAAACATATTGTTTTTATAGAAGAAAAGCTACAGACCCTAAATCTATCGATTAGAAGTTGTTTAGGATCTGAAACGTATAAAAAGTGGCGTTAAAGTGAGCAGACCATGCTAATTAAGCAGCATGAACTTCCGCTTCTAAGTCGGCAGAAACATTACGCTCAATACGCTTACCGTGAGTATCAAATAGGTGTAGGTTTGATTTTTCGACGTATAACGGCAGATTTGTACCGATCTCAAAGTGTTGTTCTGGTGTCACAGCAATAAAACGTTGCTTACCTAAATTACCGTGAACCAATTGATTCGGGCCTAATGGCTCGACAACTTGTATCTCAATGCCAATAGAGAGCATGTTCGGTTCAGGTGCTAATACGGCATGTTCAGGTCGAATGCCCAGTGTAATCGGACCATCAGGTAAATGTTGATACTCAGGAAGTGTAAGCAGAGTATCATTAACACTTAACGAGCCATGACGCATTTCCGCAGCAATGAAATTCATAGCAGGGCTACCAATAAAGCTGGCCACAAACTGACTTGCGGGTTGGTGATATACTTCAGAAGGTGTGCCTATTTGTTCGATCTCACCCTGGTTTAGTACCACAATTCGATCTGCTAATGTCATTGCTTCAACTTGGTCATGGGTAACATAAACACTGGTTACACCAAGTTCTCGTTGCAACTTCTTTATTTCCAAACGCATGTGAGCGCGGAGTGAAGCATCAAGATTCGATAAAGGCTCATCAAATAAGAATAGTTCTGGGTCGCGTACAATCGCTCGCCCCATCGCAACACGTTGTCGCTGGCCACCGGATAATTTGGATGGTTTGCGATCAAGGTATTCTTCAATTTTAAGGACTTTAGCCACTTGCTGAATTTTTTTCTCGATTGTTGCTTGATCAACACCTCGGTTTTTTAATCCGTAGGCAAGGTTGTTATATACACTCATATGGGGATAAAGCGCATAATTTTGGAATACCATGGCAATATCACGTAATGCTGGCTTCATTTGATCCACACGGCGGCCAGATAGATGAATTTCACCGCTGGTGAGCGATTCTAGTCCTGCGATCGAACGGAGAACGGAAGATTTCCCGCAGCCCGATGGGCCAACAAGTACAATAAACTCGCCTTGTTGAATGTCTAATGAAACACCTTTAACTGCTTGATGGCCGTTTTCATAGGTTTTTACGAGTTTTTCTATTTTTAACATAATATTTTTCCTGCGCTGATCTTAATCAGCCACCTGTAATGTTTAGATTATTTCTCAGACTCAACAAGGCCTTTAACGAACCAACGTTGAAACACAATAACGACCAATATCGGCGGCAGCATGGCAAGAATAACCATGGCAAATGCGTAGTCATAACGTGGTAATGAGGAGTCTGAGATATTGGCCATAATCTGTTTGATCCCCATGACTATGGTGTTGTAGCTCTCGTCTGTCGTCATCATTATTGGCCATAAGTATTGGTTCCAACCTACGACAAACATGATAATGAATATTGCAGCCATCATGGTTTTAGAAAGCGGGATCAGGATATCGATTAGAAATCGAATTGGACCTGCATTGTCGAGTTGAGCCGCTTCTAATAGTTCATCAGGGATGGTTTTAAAGAATTGGCGAAAGAAAAACGTTGCAGTCGCTGAGGCAATTAACGGAATAATCAACCCTGAGTAACTGTTTAGCATCCCTAATTTTGCGACGACTTCGTAAGATGGAACAATACGTACTTCTAAAGGAAGAAGTAGGGTAACGAATATCAGCCAGAACCAAGCTGTCGCATACGGTAATCGGAAATAAACGAGGGCATATGCGGCTAAGATAGATATCGCAATCTTTCCAATAGCAAAGCCAAGCCCCATGATCATTGAATTGGTGATCATGGTTCGTGCGTTAACATCGTTAGAAAAGCCAATGCTGTTTGTCCAAGCCTCATGGTAGACTTCGCGTAAGTTACCACCAGGTAACCACTGTAAACCCTCTGCAATAATGGTGTTTGGATCATGGGTTGAGCTGGCAAAAATCAACCAAATTGGCGCGATCATAAATAGGGCGCCTGCAATCAAAATGAGATGATCGGTCAGTTTATTACTTTTCATTTTATGCCCTTAGTAGTGAACGCGTTTTTCAAGCACTTTGAATTGGACCCAAGTTAGGGCCAAAACAAGCAATAGCAAGATAACGGATTGTGCTGAGCTTCCTCCGAGATCGGCACCGATAAAGCCATCGCGATAAACTTTAAAGACTAACGATGTGGTTGAACCGCCAGGGCCACCACTCGTCATTGTGTCGATAATGCCGAAGGTATCGAAGAAGGCATACGTCAAGTTAATAACGAGTAAAAAGAAGCCTGTAGGGGCTAGCAGTGGGAAAGTAATCGTCCAGAAACGCCGACTATCACTAACACAATCGAGCAGTGCTGCTTCTCTTACTGCCCAAGAAATAGATTGTAATCCTGCTAAGAAGTAGACGAAGTTAACCGAAATTTGTTTCCAAACAGAGACGATAATTAATGCGACTGTCGCATCAAAAGGATTCGTAATATATGAAAAGTTCCAACCCAAATTTGAAAACATTGCCGTTAGGGTGCCAAAGTGAGG
Organism: Photobacterium makurazakiensis; assembly: GCF_050336715.1. Taxonomy (NCBI): domain Bacteria; kingdom Pseudomonadati; phylum Pseudomonadota; class Gammaproteobacteria; order Vibrionales; family Vibrionaceae; genus Photobacterium; species Photobacterium makurazakiensis. The sequence continues at coordinate 23,630 of NZ_JAKJSJ010000023.1, read as the reverse complement.
GTTAAATAAGAACCCTCCAGCAATACCCGCGATTGCTGGTGCGACAGCATAAACCCAAGTGAGTGTTATTTTATAGGCACCTTGACCACGAAGAATGTTGTTGGCTTTTACAGCCAATAACAGTGCGATCGATAACGATAAAAAAGAAACGATGAATGCGAAGCCCAACGTAAATAATGTTGATTTTATATATTCACTTGAGCTGAAAATCATTTGGTAGTTTTCAAACCAGACAAATGTCGATGAGATCCCCCAAGGGTCTTCCAGCATAAAGCTTAAATAAACGGCATGTGCTGCTGGGTAAATAAAGAAAACGGCAATAATCAATATTTGAGGAGCCAGAAACAGATAAGGTAAACCTGAATTGGAAAACTGTTGACGACGTTCCACGGTAATTCCTAACTAAGTTCAAAAAACTGGCTAGCGGTAAGTCCGATAGCCAGTTTGTAATTAATGCGATTACTTCACAGTGCGGGCAAAGCGGTTCAATAGAACCTTACTTTCTTGCTCTACTTTCTTAAAGCTATCTTCGACGCTTGAGCGACCAGAGAAGATGTTGTCAAATTCACGGTGCATCACTTCCTGAATTTGAGGGTAGAAACCAAGACGGTAGCCGCGAGCCCATTCACCACCAGGCAGACTTAATTGCTTGATACCAACTTCTGCATCAGGCGACTCTTTATAGTAACCAGACTCTTTCGTTAGCTCGTAAGCGGCTTTCGTAACAGCAACGTAGCCAGTTGTTTTATGCCAAGCCATTTGGGTCTCAGGCTGAGTCAAGAACTTGAAGAAAGCAGCAACCCCTTTGTCTTGTTCAGCGGCATGGCCGCTAAGAGCAAAAAGAGCTGCACCACCGATGAAAGTACGTCCAGCTTCGGCGTTGATTGACTCCCAGTAAGGTAAATACGTTGTTCCTAACTCGAATGGAACACGGTTACGCAGGCCACCGAAAGAGCCAGATGAACCCATCCACATTGCAACATCTTGACGCTCAAATGGGGTTTGGTTTGCATCCCAATCACTACCGTAGTACTTGTAGTAACCCTTATCAGACCATTCACTCATCTTATTGAAGTGCATACGCATATCTTCAGTATTAAAGTAGATTTCTGACGCTGGGCCATCATAGCCATTATTTTTATCGGCTAGCTGCAAATTGTGGCGAGATTTAAAGTTTTCAAACATGATCCATGGCGTCAGGGATTGTGAGAAGCTGGCGTGTCCCGCTTCTTTCAACTTGGCTGCGACGACTTCCATTTCTTCATAAGTTCTTGGTGGATTAACGCCTGCTTTATCAAGGAGATCTTTGTTGTAATACAGCACTGGTGTTGAACTGTTAAATGGCATACCAATCATTTTTCCATCGCTATCGGCATAAAAGTTACGTACACCTGCAATGTAGTCTTGTGAATTAAACTCATAGCCAGAATTAACCATGATATCTGCAACGGGTTTTGCTACACCTGGGGCATTAATAATGGTTGCTGCACCGACATCTGCAACTTGAAGAATGTTTGGGGCTTCATTTGCTCGGAAAGCAGCAATACCTGCCGTTAATGTTTCAACGTACGAACCTTTATAGACAGGCGTAATTTTGTATTTGTCTTGAGAAGCATTAAAGTCAGTGGCCATTTCATTGACAGTTTCGCCTAACTGGCCGCCCATAGCGTGCCACCAAGTAATTTCTGTTTGGGCTACTGCTGCTGAAGACATCGCCGCAGAAAGAACTCCTGCTACCCATAGTTTGTTCATGTTATATCCCTTAAATATGAATTTTATCTTTCGTACGAATTTATATAGCTTTCGTTTGAAGCTATATTCAATGAGGGTTGTGACAGTTTGGTTTTGTATTTATTTATATTTGGTGAATGATTTGTGGAGTTTAATATTTAATTTATTTTAATTATAAAAATAAATACTTATTAGGTTGATAATTCTAAAAATCACATAAAATTGGTGGCTGTTAGGGGGTGTTTATATTTCCATATAGTAGAATATCTTCATTTTAATTATACTCACCGTTTAATATATAGGTGAAAAATTAAGTTAAATGGTCTCAACTTGTTTGGAGGTAATTGGAGATAAATAGAACTGAATTTTTATATCTACAAAAACGTTTTCCTTACCGCTTGAGGTGAAATACTGAAACGAATAAAAAAGGTTTCTACATCCGTTTCACTCAGCCTGGGCACGTAAGTAAAGTCTACTGCGGCTCCGATTGAGGGGATAAGCACAAAGTGCAAATATGGGATGACTTGAAGTTGGTTTGTTATATGAATTTCTTTTGTATCACCTGTATTCAGTGATACTACACGTTCACCTCTGCGCTCATAAGCCAGCATCAATTGGGCGCTAATACGGCCACCGAGAAAGTCAGGTCTATAGCGATAGCCCACTCCAACTTGGAATAAGCGTTCTTTAAATGAATCTTCCATTGTCCAAACGCCAATCACTGGCTTCCAATTTTTACCTCCAAAAAAATACTCTATTCCGATACCATTATGAACCTCAGAATAATCATAATCATCGGTTGAAAAAGATTTACCATGGTGGCTCCAACCACCAAACTTTAGCTCAAGTCCATTTGCATATGAGATCGGTGGAAAAAGCGAAATAAAACCACAGGAAAGTAATAACAAAATTGAATTAACGTTAAATATAGTTATATTACCATCATTAGCAACATGACTTAATTTCTTCATATACTCATCCCTGATGCTATATGCATTTTAATATGATAAAAATATGACCTGTAGTATTACTTACACTTCACTTAGAATAACTAAATTAATCATCCTGAAAATATCAATAATAAATTTATTTTATTTTTACTTATATGTCGATTAAATATTGTTCTATATTAAACTTATTAGAAAAGACGTAAATTGCAAATTTATTCATCAATTATCTTGTGATTCTAGTGGTGGAATTTAGATTAACTTTATGTTTATAAAGGTATATTTCATGGGGTTGAGGTTGTTTAAGGTCTCTATTTAGCATAATAGTTGTTTTGATATATACAAGATTTAACAATTTTAATACAAGTAAGAATGTCGCGTTGAAATTTTAGATAACAGTGGTTTATAAAGATCAGCTAAACAGAGATTATTACAGAGTGGATACCGAAGTGAAACTTGCCATATCGCAGAGTCGAGATTACCGATGTCATGGGTATAAACGCATGAGTGTGTGATTTATTTTATTCACGAAGCTTGCTTCGTCCCTGAAGCAGTTTTAGGTATTAATAGTGAGTAGTATGATTTGTCTGTAAGAAGTTTCACGGCAGTACGATTAGGGTAGGGGCTTTGAATTCACCGTAACCGGAGTGGTATGGATTGGTTGAGAAAACGACACCGATAAAATCGCGGTTAGGATTAACATAGATGTACTGACCTAAGTTACCGCTTTCGCCATCGCGCTAGAAAGCACGCTATAAATGTCATTTAAATACGTTAGGATATCTTTCTGACGCGAGGATAAAACCATAGTGATTACTTTTTGGTTAAGTGTTTAAACACACTGTTTTTCTAAAGAATAGCGGCAGATCCTAAACCTCTCGACTCGAGATTGCTTAGGATCTGTAACGCAGAAATAGTGCCGTTAAAGCGAATCGTACATGGTCAATTAAACGGCACAGATTCTAGTTTCTGATTGAACAGAAACATGACGATCAATATGCTTCCGTAAGTGTCAAATAGGTGTAGGTTTGGTTTTTTAATGTGTAATACCAGTGTTGTTCCGATATCAAAGTGCTGTTCTGGTGTAACAGCAATAAACCGTTGCTCACCCAAATTACCCTGCACCAATTGATTTGGGCCTAGAGGTTCGACAACCTGTATATCAATTCCAATCGAGAGCATGTCAGGTTCCGGTGTTAATGTGGCATGTTCAGGTCGAATCCCCAGCGTAATTAGATTTATTTTTCTAAAAGTACTATTTTTACAGTAATTTTAGATGACATTTATTTACTTACATTAATAACAACGAAATTTATTTTGTGAGGGAAGGTTGAGATTAAATAATCTCAACAAATATTTTCACCTGAGGCTTAATAAGGTTAAGGTTTATCAGCAAGGCTTCCACGTAAGACCAGTTCGACATCAAACATTGTTGATTGCGGCGGGATATCTGGATTTTCTTGTCTTTTTTTCAGCATATCAGTGACATAGCGAGCCATAATTTCGGTTGATTGCCTAACGGTAGATATGTTATTTCCTGACCAATTAGCCTGAGGTATATCATCAAATCCAATAATTGGAATGGCATCGAGTTCATCTGATGTTAAAGATTGTTTGAGACTATCTTGTACTCCAATAGCTAATAGATCATTTGTGCAGAATATCCCATTAGGAAGAGTACCTGTTTCAAGAAGTAAGTTACCTGCAATATTCCCCATTTCGTAAGTATGATGATCGACATAAATCGTGTTGGTTTTAAGTCCGATTTTCTTTGCATAGGTTAAAAATCGATGTGTACGTTCACTGATACTGTAAGAGTTTGAGTGCGTGCTAATGACAGCGACTTGTGAGCAACCAAGCTTTGTAAGAGTTTCAGCAATAAATTCAATACCTTGCTGATTATTACATTCAACACGGTCAGATTTATAGTTTTGTTCAGCTTTATTGATTAAAACGACAGGAATTTGATGCGCGACACATTCGTAATAAATACTATCTGGTGGGGTATCTGATGTAATGATTACCCCACCCACGTTATATCTCATTAATAGTTCGATGACAGAAGAGCTATCTCTGTCAGAGCTAGTAGGTACTAAGATGGGGTGAAAGTCATTATCTAATAGTTTTTCACTTAAGGATTTAATTTGTTGACTGCGGTAGGGACTATCAATATCAGCCATGACTAAACCAACCAAATTTGACCGTAAATGAGTTAAACCTTTTGCAAGGTAGTTAACACGATAGCCTAGTGACTTTGCCGCTTTGTGCACTTTTTCTCGAGTTTTTGTTGAAACATAGCCATTATTAGAAAATGTTCGTGAAACTGCTGTACGTGAAACCCCTGCTAACTTAGCAACATCATTAGATGACGGCGGTTTAACTTTACTATCCATAAATATATCAATGTTAATAACTACAATAATATTAGCATTGTATTTATGTTTTATGACATTAATAAGAATGTATTTATTGGTGTAAGTGTAAATATACTTCTAGTCTTATTATCTGTTGGGTTATTAAGTATTGAACTTTTTTAATTTAAAATTTTGGTCATTAAACTGAAATAAATAACTGTGATTATTACATCAGTTTTTGTGCACAGCTGTGCACATTTGATAATTTAATTAATCTTGAGGTTTATATGCACAAGTCAATAAAGCTTGCTGGTTTATTAGCGGCTGTACTTTCGCTAGCAGCATGTAATAGCAGTGATAATGATGAGGGCGGGAAAGAGCTTCCAGCTTCTCAACAAACTGTTCGTTCACACTCTCATAATGATTACCATTTAGAAGACCCTTTTTATGGTGCACTAAATTTAGGGTTTGGTAGCTTTGAGGCTGATGTCTTTTGGCGTGATGGTTATGATGAAGTTTTGATAGCTCATGATGAGTGGGAAACGGCTTTAGAGTGGTCTTTCGATGAAATGTATATTCAGCCTATCGTAGAGCATGTAAGAAATAATGGTTATCAGTTTTTTGATAATTGGGATTACTCGGTTGTATTGCTTGTTGACATTAAAACTGAAGGATTAAGTACTTGGTTAGCCGTTGAAGAAGTCTTAGAGCAATACCCTGATGTATTTACTCGTTATGAAGATGGAGAAGTTCATCAAGGGCCTGTAACAGCCATTATTTCAGGTGATCGTCCAATTAATGAAATGAGTGATGCTAACCTTCGTTACTCATTTGTAGATGGTCGTATGGGTGACTTAGAAGAGGGGTATGATGCGACACTAATGCCATTGATTAGTAATAACTTTAATTACTTTAATAACGATAAGTTTGGTAATTTCTTTGGTAAAGGTGAGTGGCCTCAAGAAGCGTTAGATGAACTAAGCCGCATTACAGACATCGCACATGCTAACCATCAGAAGATCCGCTTCTGGGCTACGCCTGAAGGACGTGATGATATAAATGAGCATATATGGCGTGAATTGATTAATGCAGATGTAGATTTTATTAATACTGATCATCAACAAGCATTACACGATTGGTTACTTGAAAATGACCCACACCCGTCAAAGCCGAGTGTTGATTGGTTAGACCATGATGCCTGGTACTCAATGTACTAATTAAAAATATTATCGATAAAATAAGGGTTTATTTTGAAAAAATTAATTAAGGCAGCTGGACTACCATTTCTAGTGCTATCTTTGGCAGCATGTAATAGCAGTTCTAATAATAATGAAGTTGAACAAGAATCTGATGTTGTTGCGAGTAATAATGTTCGGTTAACTTACCTAGATGAAGTGCCTGAAACACCATTTGAACAAATCGTTAATTTCAAATCTGGTAGTGCTGAAGTTCATGTCTATTACAATGATGAAGACTATAAATATGTCACTATGGGCCGCGAAGAGTGGCACACCATGTATGACATGTCATTTGAGTATGAATTAATTAAACCGTTAGTTAATCATATTGAAAATAATAATGGAAAGTTTTATGAAGACTGGGATCATTCCTTCGCATTGATTGTTGAGGTACGAGGAAGTTCACAGCCTTATGAAACTTGGCAAGAAATAGAAGCAATGCTGGAAAAACACCCTGACGTATTCTCCCATTATAAAAATGGAGAGGTCTTCATGGGACCTGTTACTGTTATTCTATCTGGTAAAACAGACCAACTTCATAATGAGCTTGAAAGTACTAATGACAGGTATGCATTTCTTGATGGCAGCATAGATAATCATCTTGGTGTTGAAGAAAATTCAACATTAATGCCATTAGTTACCTCTAATTTTAGTTATTTTAATCGGGAAGAGTTTGGCAACTTCTTTGGTAAGGGAGAGTGGCCTGCTGAAGCTTTACAAGAGTTAGAGCGAATAACTGAATTAGCCCATAGCAATAATCAGAAAGTTCGTTTTTATTATACACCCGAAGGTGAAGACGAGGTTGATGATAAAATTTGGTCTGAATTGAATAATGCAGGTGTGGATTTTGTTCGCCCAAGATTATTTAATCTTGACAATTTTAATAGCTGGATGAAAGTGAATAATACTGAATACTTTACTCCAACATTAGATTGGTCTGAGCATTATGACTGGCATAAAAACAAATAATAAATTACTAATTAAGTGGAAATAGCATGAAAAATAATATTCTAATGTTGGGTACATTGGCAGCGAGCCTTCTACCTATGTATTCGGCTACGGCTTCTACTTCAAATAATGAACTCGTTGTATATTGCTCATCTGACGAAAACTGGTGTCGCGTTATGGCGGAATCATTCCAGCGTGAAACAGGTGTGAATGTATTAATGACTCGTCGTTCGTCTGGCGAAACGTATGCTCAAATACGGGCAGAAGGTGGGCAGCCTCGTGGTGATATTTGGTGGGGTGGAACGGGTGATCCGCACCTTCAAGCTGCACAAGAAGGAATCACTGCGCAATATAAGTCGAGTAAGCTTGATGAGCTACAAGATTGGGCAGTAAGACAAGCCAAAGCGTCTGATTACCATACTGTTGGTATTTACGCTGGTGGATTAGGGTTTGGCTATAACAGTGATTTAGTTAGGAATAATCAACCGCAGTGTTGGGCAGACTTGCTTGATTCTGATTTTAATGATGATGTTCAAGTCGCTAACCCGAACTCATCAGGTACGGCTTACACCATGCTAGCGACAATGGTTCAACTGTTTGGTGAAGATGAGGCTTTTGACTACCTTAAAAAGCTAAACGGAAATATTAATCAATATACTCAATCAGGCAGTGCACCAATACGAGCAGCAGGCACTGGTGAAACAGCGGTTGGTATTGTGTTTATGCATGACGCAGTTGCACAAGCCGCTCAAGGTGCACCAATTGTCACTGTATCTCCGTGTGAAGGTACAGGGTACGAAATTGGTTCAATGAGTATCATTAAAGGCGGTCCAAACCCTGATACGGCAAAAATGTGGTATGACTGGGCACTAACAGCTGATGCACAAAGCCTCGCAATTAAAGCGAACTCATATCAAGTACCATCTAATAAGCTTGCGATGACGCCACCTGAAGCCCCTAAGCTAGCGGATATTAAGCTTATTGATTATGACTTTGAACGTTACGGCTCTTCTGATGAGCGTACACGCCTGTTGAAACGTTGGGATGATGAAGTTGGGTCATTACGCTAATGCTAACGATGCTTAAATCTCAAAGGGCTGGCTACGGCTGGCTCTTTTTTATGCTGCTATCGATTGTGGCATTGCCTTGGTATAAGTCATCGGAGTCTTTATCTCCATGGTTAAACGGGGCTCTTTTTCAGGCTATTGATGGCTTTAGTTGGCTATGGCTAGCGGTCATTACGACATGCCTTACATTTGGTTTAATTCAAATGAAGAGGGGATTTGATTCCAACAGTGTGCTCTATGTGACTCTGGCTGGCATTAGCGTGGTTGTTGGGCAAGCATTTGCGATTCCATTAAACGGATCGTCAACTCATTGGTTAGTCGCACTTTTCCCCGCGGCATCTGAAGGGCAAGTTGGACTTGGGCTAGGTGGGTTTGGCTATATTGTTGCTGCTTTTGGTTTGCTATCAAACATACTGGCAAGCAGAGGCCTATGTAAGGGTGATCGCTTTGCCTGCGCCTCGGTTGTATTTATTTCATTGCTATTGGTTACATTTGTTTTTTATCCAATAACGAAGCTGATTCTTACAGCCTTTATTCTGCCTGATGGGCAGTGGGCGGTATCCCATTTATGGCCAAGTATTACTTCAAAAGAGCTGTGGCAACTCGATTGTACTTACAGTAATGGCCGATGTGGAGTTGTTATAAACTCACTTTTGCTCGCGGTATTGGCAGCCTCATTATCGACATTACTAGGGTTAGCATTGGCGCTTCTCTTTGTTAGGTCAAATTTCAAATATAAGCGCTTATTACGCGGACTCTCTATTTTACCAATCATTACTCCACCTTTTGTTGTCGGTGTCGCGATTATCGTGCTATTTGGTCGAAGTGGCTTAATAACAGGCTTTGTTGCTGATTTGTTTGATGTTCGCCCATCGCGATGGCTTTACGGCTTGCCGGGTGTCTTGATGGCTCAGGTATTAGCATTTACGCCTGTCACTTTTTTGGTTATACAAGGTGCACTTGAGGCGGTTAATCCTAGTTTAGAGGAAGCTTCGCAAACAATGGGTGCCAGTCCACTACAAAGCTTTTATAAGGTAACACTGCCTTTGTTGAAGCCGGGTATTGCGGCTGCATTTCTGCTTGCGTTTATTGAAAGCCTCGCTGATTTCGGTAACCCAATTGTGCTAGGTGGTAACTATGAAGTACTTTCGACCAAGATATTTTTCGCCGTTGTTGGTGCAAGGTATGACTTATCAAATGCCGCAGTATTATCGTTAATTCTGCTTAGCTTAACGTTATTAGCATTTTGGCTTCAAAATCGTTGGTTGGGTTCAAAGAGTTACGTCACGGTAACCGGAAAATCCGATGCTGGTGTTATCGCCCCGTTACCGAAGAGTGTTCAGCGAGGTGCGAGTAGTATTGTTGTTCCGTTCATTGTTTTAACGGTAGTTATTTATGCCATTGTGATGATCGGTGGGGTTGTGCAAGACATCGGACGCTGGGATCTTACGCCTTCGACAGCGCATTTAAGTACTGCTTTTGCATTCGACATAACAAGTGATGGGATTCAACTTTATGGTTCGGCATGGAATTCACTGAAAACAACGCTTTGGGTTTCAGCGCTTGCTGCACCCGTTACCGCTGTTTTGGGGATATTAACGGCTTGGTTAGTAACACGGCAGTCTTTCCGCGGTAGCCGTCAGTTTGAATTTATGACCATGCTAAGTTTCGCTATTCCCGGTACGGTTGTTGGTGTCTCATATGTGGCTGCATTCAATGTGCCGCCTGTCGATATTACTGGCACATTGATTATATTGATTATCTGTTTTGCCTTTAGGAACATGCCTGTAGGTATGAGAGCTGGCGTTGCTGCTCTATCGCAGATTGATAAATCGATGGAAGAAGCGAGTCAAACGATGGGAGCGGGTAGTTTTTCCACGCTGCACCGAGTGGTATTGCCATTGATTAAACCGGCAATTTTCACGGCGGTGACATATGCATTTGTTACTGCGATGACAGCCGTCTCTGCTGTTATTTTCCTTGTGAGTGCTCGTCATAATATGGCAACAGCTTACATTATGGGGCGCGTTGAAAATGGTGAGTATGCACTTGCAATTACTTACTCCGCAGTACTGATGTTGATCATGATTGTGGTCATAGCATTAATAACAAAAGGCCTAGGGCGTCGCTCGTTAAGGGCAAAACGGTCTCAACAATTAACGCAGCCGCAGACAAACTAGGGTTTATAGAAAATGAAAGAAATAGCAATAGAGTTAAAAAGTGTTAAGAAGCAGTTCGGTAAGTCGGTTGCTGTTAATGGTATTGATCTGACGATTAATCGCGGAGAATTAGTGACTTTTCTTGGCCCATCGGGCTGTGGAAAAACGACCACGTTACGATTAATTGCGGGCTTAGAATTACCTTCTAGTGGTGTCGTAAAAATTGATGGCCAAGATGTTAGCCAGTTAGCCGCTTCAGATAGAAATGTCGGCATGGTTTTCCAGTCATATGCGCTTTTCCCACATATGACAGTATTGGATAATGTGGTGTACGGCCCTGTCACGCGTGGCGAGAAAAAATCAGATGCAGTTGTTCGCGCTCATGAAGTACTGTCATTGATTGGGCTAGATGGCCTTTCTGATCGCTACCCATCAGAACTATCTGGTGGTCAGCAGCAACGAGTTGCCGTTGCAAGGGCAATTGTTCAGCAGCCTGATGTCTTACTGTTTGATGAACCATTATCGAATGTTGATGCAAAGCTTCGCCGAAAAGTACGTAATGAAATTCGTCAATTACAGCAGAGATTTGGCATAACAGCCGTGTATGTTACCCATGATCAAGAAGAAGCTTTAGCTGTTTCGGATAAAGTCGTTGTGATGAAAAACGGTATTATAGAACAGGTAGGCACACCAGAAGAATTGTACACAGAGCCTAGTTCTCGTTTTGTTGCCGACTTTATCGGTGATGCAAACTTAATTACAGGCAAAGTTGATAATGGTTTTTTCAAGGCTGGTCAATGGAAACTCAAATTGTTAACTGAGCATTTGGGTATGGCAACTGTTTCAATCCGTCCAGAACTGATTAGCTTTTTAGATGATCATACGAAAGGTGTCGATGGCAAAATATGCAGTGCGACCTATTTAGGTAGTCGTGTTGAATATGAGGTTGAAACGTCTTTTGGTGAGATATTGATCTCTCGCCCTGCTAATGAAGTACGTAAATGTGCGGATGATATAGTTAAATTAAATATTGCGCCTGAAAGCGTTATTCTTGTTGCTTAATGCAGCTAATAACCTCTTTTGAGCCTTAACGTTTAATGCTTGACTTGCTATTTACCTATCATTGAAAAACCACCTAAGTAATATTTAGGTGGTTTTTATTATGGATATTATTCTAAAGTGTTAATTCGTATTGTGCACACTTAATTGCGTGCTTAGCGAGTGAATCGATCACAATGCTCTCTTCCCCTACAACGACGTTGAGGAATCTATTATCTTCAGTGGTAAATTGCAGCGGGCTTTTCTCACAACAGCCTATGATTAAATGCTCTTTGCTTTTCGGTAGTTCCCATTCAATGTGATTTATATCTTCACTTGCATCAGATATAACGACTTCACTGTGAGAAGGGTCATTTTCATAGCCGAAGGCTAAAGTAGGGGATACGTTTTTATGATTTGCTAAACCTATTGTATAAGTATTTTTAGAGCCTGTAAGCGATATATGATTGCTTGATTTCTCTGCAGCCAAGGGTGAGTGAAGTCGCCACTGTACAGGCTTAGCTTCTTCAAGCTGGATCTTGTCGCATACCATTAGTCCTTTATCAGCGACGAAGACGATGGTGCGAATGAAACTGACTACATCCGTGTATGTTTTGCTAAGATCCAATTGCGCGAGATACCAATTATTGCCTGACTGACTTCTGATAACATTGGCCGTTGCTGACTCGTCATCTAGGATCTGCCCAATACCACCTATTAAGGGTAAGTTATGTGCTTTCGTTGTTCTAGTCCATTCGCTGTGGTGACCACTACCAAACCGGTAGCCATAGCTGCCACTTGGCGTGAGTACATTGTCGCCTGAGTCAATCAGTGCGATGTTACCTTGGTCAGCATGTCGGTGTGAGCTATTACCAAATTGGCTGGCCCTAAAATACAATGATGACTCTTTCCATTTCACATTGCCGAAGCCAGCAAAGTTATAGAGCTTGCTATAAAGGTTATCTGCAGCCGTTTCATTACTGGTAGTAGTCGCTTGTGGGTTATTTAAGCATTCAATTTGTTTTATGGTTGGAATTACATCCAGCAAATGTAGCTCGTAGGTATCAATATTTACTTCTAATGCTTTACACATATCGCGTGAAATTTTGTTACCGAAACGGTCTGCATATATGCGTAAAGGGTTCTGAGCAAAGAAACCTGGCCATTCAACGCTGTTATCCCGCTTACACCAAAAACCGTCACCAAATGGATGAATATCTTCATCACTGGCGACGAAGTCCATCGCAAACTGATGATAGTTTTTGTAGAAAGGGTGATTGTAAAACGAAAACCCGCTAATGCGCTCTACAGTAAGGAAGAAAGGGTGCTGCCACTTGCTGTAAGATGACGAATAAAAAGCCCCCTCAGCCCAACTTCCATCTTCACCACCATAAAATGGAAGTACGCTCTGGTATATCATTAGCGAGTATTCTAACCAACGTGTACAGACGCCGTGGTCAAATTCTTTATGAAGTGCTAAAGCCGCCACCCCAAGATAAGCCGGAAGGCGTGATGTATGGGAATGCCCAGGGTATTGTTTGAACATGTCTTGTTCTAACCGCTCTTCCATTTGGTAGGCAATTCGAATTAGCATCGGTCGAATGAAATCTTTTTCGCTATCAGTTAATAAAGGAGATAGCCAGTGGTAGGCTAAATAGAGGTTTCTTGATAATGAAAGTCCAACTTCGTCACCCCATGTGCAAGGACGTAATAACGAGGCAGGGCCTTCAGGGCTCCATTCAGCTAAACGAAGTAACAATGCGATAGCTTGATGGCCACTTTCTTCTTCACCCCAAATTTTATAAAGAAGGGTTAATGCCATTAAATCTCGGTCGATCCAATTTCGTACATTTGCAATCGCAGTACGTTTACCTTCTTCTGCTCCACGGCGGTAATGAGTTGGGTAGGTGATAGCATTGATATCAGCTAAGGCCGCTGTATTCTGTAGCTTGCTTAAAGTGGCTTGAGAGGCGTTGCATACTTTGCTTATGTCCTCGTCAAAATACATTAAGAATTGATCTTTGCCATGACAAAGTTCAAATAACTCTTGAGCTGTAGGCGGTAAATAGTTTTCTGTATCATCAGAAACACTGAAAGTTAGCCATTCCGAGACTTGATTATTTATATCGGTAACTCGCCAGCGATATTCACCGCTTGATAATAAAAATGGGAGCTGGAAAGGAGAGGATACGTTAACCCAACGCCATTGAAGTTGTTTTTCAACATGCTCAAGATCGATAGAGTATGTGTACTCGTATTTTTCCTGAGGCCAATTAAAGCGCGGTGGATTAACCGCCGATGGTTGTTGGTTTTTCGGGGATACAAAAACTTGAAAATCGTGGTGTCGGTCTAAAGATAACATGCTAAACCTCCTCTTTATACCAGTGATACTTGCCACTTTTAGGATCAATTTTTCCAATTTCTTTCGCTGGTGTACCAGCCACAATGGAATAAGGTTCCACGGTTTGTGTGACCACAGAATTGGCGCAAACTAATGCACATTTACCGACGGTGACACCGGGCGTAATGACGACGCCAGACGTTAACCAAACACCATCCTCAATGTTTACTTTTCCTTTTTGAAGGTTACTGCGAGCACTGAAATGGTCGGTTTGCGGATCGTATAAGTGGTTGGATGCTACGATCGAGACGTGTGGACCAATCAAGACATTCAGACCAATAGATACATCACCGTTGATATAGCTATAGAGACCAACATACGAGTTTTCACCAATTTGGTTGTCACCAATTCTCACAATGGCGCCTGGTGCAACTCTTACCCCAGAGTTGTTGAAGCCGATGATTTTTGCTCTTGCATTGTCATCTTCGAAATTATTACTTTGGGTGGTGTAGAGGGTGAATTTTCGAAATTCTTCATCACTGAGTTCACCACCAAATCGTTGTTGTACTGACATGTCTTCCCCAAAGAGGTAGGAACAACGTTCCTACCTCTCATACTGATATATTTATTTGATTAAGTGTTTGATGTTGCAACTTCTAGTTGCGGTGCCGTTTTAATTGTTCGCAGGAGTATGAATCCGATGAGTCCTACAATACCCGCGACAATAAGGAACAGTGCCTTGCCCCATAATGGATTAGGAACAAACGCTAGCATCGATAAGAAAACCGAAGCGGTAAGTAGCATTTTTCCAAGCATATCGTGCTGTTTGTTATCCATTGCAATGCTTGCTTCAGAGTCTTCCACGACAACTTCAGTATCGACGTTGTTGAAGAATGTATTAATTTCAGCGGCACGTTCTGGCGATGGTTCTTTATAAAAGAATTGAGAAAGTACAAAGAACGGTAGTGTGATAGACATGTGTCCAATAACACCCATTGTTACCGATTTCATTTCCGAGAACTCACGAGCAGAGATTGGAGTTTCAAGGTTAAAGAGTGTTTCAATTGCCTGCGGTGTTATACCAAATGCGATGATTGCAGATACACACATACCAACGAGGATTGTACCCCAACCAGCCCAGTCAGGCGTTTTACGTATAAAGAAGCACAGGATTGAAGGGATAAGAACAGGGAAGCCAACTAATGTGCCTACAAGCATCATTAGGTCAAATAAGCCAAACTCTTTCAACGATGTTAAGAATAAACCTGTCACGATGATGATCACACCAAATACCGCCGTTAGTATTTTACTTGCTAGCATTAGGTGTTTTTCAGAGAAATCTTTACAGAAGTAAGGTTCATAGACACTTTTAAGAATGATACCAGCATTACGGTTTAGGGCTGAATCCATCGATGACATTGTTGCTGCAAACATTGCAGCTAGCATTAAGCCGACCATACCAACTGGCATTTCACGTTTTACAAAAATGTAGTAGGTAGCATCTGCAATATTATTACCTAGGCCATCAAGTCCCCAAGTTGTGATATCTGGATAATTTCCCGCAACGAACCATGCCGGAAGGAACCAAGTTAGTGGACCAATGATCATTAATGAACAAGCTAGTAGCGCCGCTTTACGTGCGTTTTTAGTATCTTTTGATGCAATGAATCGGTAGGAATCGACCATGTTGTTGGTACTAAAGAACTGTTTAACAAAAATACAGATAAACCAGCCAACAAAAAGGTAAGTGTAGCTATAACCATCACCAATAAGTTGTTGAGTTGGAAGACCGACTTCTAATAAGTTACCAACACCACCTGACTTCCAAATTGCGACCATAGCAGCAACAAATGTCATCACGGTAATGATGATCATCTGCATGAAATCAGAAGCAATAACAGCCCAGCTACCGCCGACTAGTGACATGAATAATACGACTAAACCTGCACCAATAATTGTTTGTTCAAGTGGTACCCCAATAACGGCACTTGTAAAGACAGCCAAGCCATTAAGCCAAATCGCGGCTTGTAAGACACTAAGCGGTACATTTGCCCAAGTGAATACTTGCTCATTGGTTTTACCAAGGCGTAGCCTTACTCCCTGTAAAGGACTGATCACCCGCATTTGACGAGCTTTCGCAGCAAAGAAAAGATAATTACAAAAGTAGCCTAATGCGTTTGCGAAGAAGACAACTGCGACGGACATACCACTGGTTAACGCTTTCCCCATAAGACCTGTGAAGGTCATTGCGCTTAGTGCCATCATAAAAGCACTTGAGCCAACCATCCACCAGAGCATTCGGCCGCCCCCTCGGAAATAATCACTTGTATTGGCTGCTGCAGAGCGGAATACCCAGCCTAAGCTCATGAGAAAGGTGAAGTAAACCAATACAACAATAATATCTATATCCATGTGTATGTTCCTGTAGTAATAGGGCAAGTAAGCAAGATCTCTCCCTTTTGTTCTTGTTGGCGGGATGCATACGAATGCTTGAGACTTGATGCACGTTTCACTATAAAGATGCTTACATATCAGTGGAAATAATATTAATGTATAACAATAATACAAATGATGAATAAGCAAAGTGAATGGACATAAAAACACTCAAAACGTTTGTGACTGTAGCAAAGATAAAAAATTTCTCGGCGGCAGCCAGAGAGCTCCATACTGTACAACCGACAGTCTCTAGGCATGTGTCTGATCTTGAAAGTGAGCTTGGTGTGAAGTTATTTTTACGGACGACACACCAAGTTGAGCTGACTAAAGCCGGTGACTCCTTGTTGCCTGAAGCATTAAAAATAATATCAAATGATAAGAGGGTTAAAGATCTTATTCGTCAATCAAATGATAGTAGTGAGTATCAAATTAATATTGGTTATTTAGCGACGGCAAGCTCATTTTTCATGCCAAAGTTAATTAATAGTTTTAGTGCGTCTCATACCAATGTACTGACTACTTTGCATGAAATGACAGCTCAAGAACAATATGAAGCGCTAATTGAAAACAAAATAGATATTGCCTTTTCTCGGCGTCAACCCAAGCTTGATGGAAATCTATTTAATGTTGAAGAAATTTATATTGATAGGCTGGTGGCAATCGTACCGAAACATCACCCGCTATCAAGTGAAAAAAGTCTAAGTATTAGTGAGTTACGTGATGAGAAGTTTATTCTCTTCCGCCGTGCGGAATGGACAGAGATGTATGAACATATTTTGCATTTATTTCAAGAAAGTGGCTTCTCTCCTAATATCACTTTTCATCCTGATAATATGAGAAACCTAGTCACTTCAGTATCTTCAGGGCTTGGTATTTCAATTGCGCCAGAGTGCATTAAGTTTATCGCGCAGGAAAACTGTGTTTGTATTCCGATCAACGAAATTAATTTAATTTTGCCATTATATATTTACTACAAACGCACTGGCTCTAACGCCCAACTTCTCGATTTGGTGAAGACATGTAAAGAACATGCCCCTAGCATTCAAGATATGCTTCTATCATGATGTTATTGAGAGTACTTACTTTAAACACTGGTTTAGTGGTTTAGCTTTTTTGAGTAATCGCGGTCTTTAAAATCTGTCGTTTTGCTGTGTGGAAAGGGTCATTTGCATAACGTCGATGATAGATCATGAACAATCTTACGGGCTTCATTTTAAAAGGGTAATGATGAACTCGAAGGTTGAGTTTTGGCGCTAACTTCTCTGCAATTGAACGAGGAGAAGAAGCGATATAATCGCTGACAGAAGAAAGAATTAACATACTAGATAGAGAGCCCGTTTCAATCTTTACTTTACGCGGCTCAACAGGCTTTTCAGCGAGATTGTTGATGGTATTGGTATTGTTTCGAGTGAATTTTACCGCGATGTGTTCTTCTGCGAAATATTCTTCTTTTGTCATTTGAGCATGGATTCTGGGATGATCTAACCGTGTTAAACATGTCGGTTCTTCTTGGTGGAATTCTTCCACAATAAGCGAATGTTGCCTACTAGACATGACATCGATAACTAGATCGACCTTTTGCGTGTAGAGGTCATCAAAGATGGCTTTTTCCTCTAATGGCGTTTCACTTAGCTTAATTCCTTCTATATGGCTGACTAGGTGCAATACCATTTCACTGCAATAGACAGTAAGAGACTCTTGTTGCGTACCAATGGTTTCTAATACAGTAAGCGGCAACTCAATCTTATTTGCTAACGCAACTGCGGCGCCTGTCGGTGCGATCCCTCGTCCATCTCGAACAAAGAGGGGCTTTCCAACAAAATTTTCGAGCCTCTTTAAGGCTGCGCTCACCGCTGGCTGAGATAAATCTAATTCTTCAGCGGCAACAGTAATGGAAGTGTGTTTATAGACACTCAAAAAGGTTGTTAGTAAATTCAGATCCACAGTTGTACCTCATTAACCACGTATTTTTAACGTTGTCTGAATCCCATTAATTCTAGTTCGCAATAGGATTTTAGTGCCTGAGATTTTTGTCTAAATTAATCTGCCAGCTTAGTTTTTGAGCAACCAGTGGAGAAAGGCGGGTAGGTTTTTGCGCAGTAGAGGGGGATTTGGTCATGATTTTAGAACAGTGATAAAGAATAATGACTAATAGGTAGACATTACTCTTAACCTATCAGCCATTTATTTGTGAATGATGTACTTAGAGACCATTTCGAGTAACTAATATTGAACCTGTTTAATGAATTGTGAAACGTCATCTTTGATTAACGCTGGTGCGTCGGCTTGTTGATGGTGCTGTCTTATCATCAAACGTTCGTATGGCTGGTCAATATCGGTCATAGACACAACCAATGTACACATTAAAGCAATGATTAAATGTTTCATTTTAGTACCTTTGTGCCAGGGAAAAATTGAGACCAAATACCGAAATGTATACCGTTATGGGTCGAGACTTGTTCACCTACAGCGTTTAAAAGCCTTACCACATCACCATCGGTAGAAATCGTTAATACATCATCGTTTAGTTGAAATTCAAAGCCGTCATTAGCACGAGCAAAGTCAGGGTCAATTGCGATTTGTTGTTTGCCATTGTCGTAACCGAAAACCTCTATTTTAGGATTAAGTCGTGAATCTATAAGGTTTAACGTATCGAACATAAAATTAGGGTTATTAATATCACGCTGATCTTGCAAGGGTTTTTCAAACAACCCAAGTAAAATATTGTCTATTATCCTTTCCATTCCATAGATGTATACCTTGGCATCTGGATACATACCTTTCGCTTTCTCCCAATCCATTTGCGTGTTTGGGTGAACCGTGGTCGAATGATCAGTAAACTCTGATTGCATGGTAATTTGTTGGATAGCAGTGCCATTTTTTACATCTTTAAAAATAAGGTTGTTATGTACTTGGCCAAGTACCTGTAGGTCAGAGTTTCCTAGGCCATAATCAGTCTCTACGACCATCGGGAGATTAGATAGACCACAGTATGTTATCGCATAACCAATGCCTTCAGATTCCCAACCAGCAACATGAGGTACCTGAAGGTGGTAGCGAGGGAAGATTCGAACCTCACCATTGATTTCAGTGACATAAACGCGTGAATCTTCTTCTGGAATCAACATGTCAGCATCCTTTACGGAATAATATTTAGCGTTCAGCTGCTCTGTCGGGAATGCCGTCGGCATCGCAAAAGACTGTGCCCAAAAGGTTATGCCAACCCCCATAGAAGCAAGTCCTAGCCAGATTGGTTTCCAGAATTTACCGCGATAGTTAGCAATCCAAAGCGTAATTAATGCGATGATTTGGATAGTCCAAAACAATGGCATATAGCGGTAGTAGTGAAGTAACCAGTTTCTTGGTACACCGATAACCTGACCAGGCTCTGTCATTAGCACAACACAGAAGATGGCAATGATTGCGAGCGTAAAGGCATATAAATTAAAGAGAATCTTCATACTGATATCCTATGAGTGCTTACATTTAACCAATCCGGGTTAAAGGACACTTGCGAGTAAGTAGCTAGCGCATGAGCTGCGATCCCAATGAGCTACACCGTTTGTTATTCAAAGACACCTTGGTTGTTTGTCACTTTAATTCTGTAGGGTAAGTGGCTGTGTCTTTATGGTTGGTATTTGAACACTTGAGGGCTGGGGGATACATAAGGCTAGCTATGGTTAATACATAACTTGAGGTGATGTTTTGTGGGGAAGGGTATTCTTTATGTCAATGTCTGGGGGGGGCGATTATAACTCTTGGTAGATTTAAGTCAGCATGGCTTGGGCTATACGCTAACCCAAGCCATGAGATAGGACGCTATAAAGTTATTGGTGTACGACGTTGCTCTTAGCTTGTTTCTTTTTCATCTTCATCGTTGAATATACAGAGAAGACAGCAAGTACAATAAATGCCAGTGCGATTGGCCTTTCGTATAAAAATGACCAACTTCCTTCATACATCAAGAGAGACTTCCTCAAGTTCGTTTCTGCCATTGGCCCGAGAATAATAGCGAGCAATATTGGTGAGGAAGGGATCTCTATCTTATTCAATACAAAACCGAGTAAACCAAATGAGATAGCAATACCAACATCGAACATAGAATTATTAATTGCATAGGCGCCAATCACCGAGAGGAAAATGATAATTGGGATCATAATGATCTTTGGTACTTCAATGATGCGACAGAAAAAGCGAATGCCGACTAAGCCGATAATTAGCATGATAATGTTAGCAACAAGCATTGAGCTAAATACGCCATAAACGACTTCAGGGTTTTGGCTAAATAGCAGTGGGCCAGGGGTTAACCCTTGCACAATCAATGCACCAAGCAAAACAGCGGCAACAGCATCTCCTGGGACACCAAGCGTTAATAGGGGAACTAGCGATCCTCCTGTCACACCATTATTACCGGCTTCTGCTGCGGCTAAACCATGCACAGACCCTTTACCAAACTCGTCGGGATTTTTTGCGGAACGTTTTGCCTCGTTGTAGCATACGAACGCAGAAATATCAGCGCCAGCACCGGGTACAGAACCAATGGTTGTCCCCATTAAACCACTCTTAACAGCCGTTGGTAGCATTGCTTTTAAGTCAGTTTTGCTCAATAGCTTATGGTCAAATTTCGGTGGTGCACTTTTCTTCTGTGCATGTAGTTTTTCTAATTGATTAAGGCCTTCTGATATAGCAAATAAGCCAATCAATACGGGTATAACGTTAATACCGCTATAGAGGTCCATTACATCGAAGGTAAAGCGCGGTACGCTGCTAATAGGATCAAGTCCGACGGTCGATATCAGTAGCCCGATAGTCCCGGCAAGTAAGCCTTTTAAGATGTTTTTTGAAGAGACGCTGGCAATAATGGTTAAGCCAAAGAGTGCCAAGGCAAAATATTCTGGCGCATTAAACTTGAGTGCAAAATCAGCCAGTAAAGGCGCAATCGCGATTAATACTATGGTACTGATTAAACCGCCCACAAAAGAAGCAACGGCAGATATACTGAGTGCTCTTGCGGCTTGCCCTTTTACGGCTAACGTGTGGCCATCAAGCACTGTTGCCGCAGAGGCTGGCGTACCGGGTGTTTTAAGTAATATTGCCGCAATCGAGCCACCATAGATGCCACCGATGTAGACGCCAATTAGCATTACGAGTGCAGCCGTTGGTTCCATACCAAAGGTGAAGGGGAGCAAAATAGCGACCCCCATTGTTGCGGTTAAGCCAGGTAAGGCACCGAGAATAATTCCGCCAAGTACCCCGAAAACCAAGACTGGAAAAACGGTTGGGCTAAAGGCCGTAAAAAGACCTGTCATTAAATGTTCTAGCATAACGGCCTCTTAAAAAATAATGCCTTCAGGAAGTGCAATTAAGAACACTTCACCGAATAGGTAGTAAACAGAAAAAACAAAAACGGCAGCAACGACATAATAAAGTGGCTTCTTAACGTTGAAGTAAATAAGGTATGAGGTGAAGGCGATAAGACTTGCAAAAAGATAGCCAATAAAATGAATGAGTAGTGCGTAACCAATGAGAAAAATGACACCAAAAACAGATAGTTTAGAAAAAAGAGAGTCTTCAGCTTCGAGTGCTTGTTTGTTCATTTTCATTTTGTGTTGAACAAGTAATACTCCGCAGATGATGATTTGTGCAATAACAACAACCATGGGGAAAAACCGAGCATCGACACTGGCATCTTGAAACATCGGTTTGTCAAATTGGCTTATAATAAATAATGCAGCCGCACTTAAGAAAATAATAAGGGACGGGAAAAGAAAGTTTCTATTCAGCATAGAATCCATCCTTATGTTGAACGTGGTAATAAGAATAGAGCCAACAAACGATTGTTGGCTCTAGGGCGGTGACTACTTAATTAAAGTGCCAAGTGCTTGTGTATCTTCATAAACGAACTTAGTAAAGTCTTCAGCATTCAGGTTATGGATAGTCATCGCACCTGTTTCCATGAATGATTTAAACTCTTCACTCGCCATTGCTGTATCAAATGCTTTGCCAAGTCTTTCAATGACTTCATCTGGTGTGTTTTTCGGTGCCCCAATACCACGCCATGTACCTGTTACAACATTAATACCTTGCTCTTTTAAGGTTGGAACATCTTTAATGAAAGAGATGCGTTCGTCAGACATTACACCAAGTGCTTTTAATTGACCTGAACGTAATTGAGCAATGGATTCGCCAGGTGTAACCATAGTGACATCAGTATGATTGCCTAAAACCGCAGGAATCGCTTCAGAAGCACCGTTATAAGGAATCGCATTGAGTTTAATGCCTTGGTCTTTTTCTAATGCCATCAAATAGAAGTTAGGAGCAGCTGTCGAAGCAAATTTAACTTTACCTGGCTCACGTTTCGCTTCTTCGATTAAATCATTAATTGTGTTGTATGGGCTGTCAGCGGCAACGAGGACAACTGCAGGGTCAAGGTTTACCATCCGAATCAGCTTAAAGTCATCAGCATCGTGTCTCATTAACCCCATTTGAGGAAGAGAAGCAATCTCACGAGTAACTACCGTTAGTGTATAACCATCTGCACGTTGTTGGGCACCAAAGCTCATTCCAACAGCGCCTGCGCCACCTGTACGGTTCATGACAGCAATATTTTGGCCTAATACATCTTTTGCACTATTAGCCAATGTTCGACCAACAGCATCAGTACCGCCGCCAGCACCAAATGGAACAACTAAGCGAATGTTTTTACTTGGGTAATCTGCTGAGATTGCAGAGGCTGAAACAAGTACGCCTGCGGTTACCATTGCTGCTTTTAAGAATTTATTCATAGCTTTAGACCTTATTATTTTTCAAATCGGTAAGTTTGAGTAGGGTTATTTATTTTTGTAGTTTGGTAGTCATTCATCGTAAGTTGCTCTATTGCAAGTGCAATCCAACCGCTGATTAACATGTCGTACCATTGTTGAACGCCGCTACAGGCGACAACGATATTGCCGTAAACAAAAGAGCCGTAATAAAGCACATCATCATCATGAAGAGAGCTTGGGTGAATGGTTTGGTGGGATATATTCGCTTGAGAATCTCGCCAAGCTTGTTGTGCTTTTTTTCTAGCGAGTTGATCGAAGGGGATCGTCCATGCATCAGGCTCACCAATAGACGTTTCAACCAATATTGCTTCTTCGAAGTTCGATTCCCAAGGCTTAACTTGAGGGTTCATCACTACGATATGGAGTTCTTGTCGATTAGTACGTGTAAATAAACGCTCTATCGATGGTCTAACTATTTCAATTGCATCTAAGACAATATCCTTTTGAGTATTCATCCTAATATTCCAATCCTTTGACTCAATAATATAAGGTTAAGGTATTGTATTATTATATACCAATCAAAGGGTGTTCGGGTAAAAGGATATAT
>NZ_JAKJSJ010000142.1:0-1238 GCF_050336715.1 Photobacterium makurazakiensis | reverse complement strand
CAGGAACCCCCAACCCTCTGGTCCGCTTATACCAAGAGCTGCGATGCGCTACCAAACTGCACTATTCAATAATTTAACCAAACACCCAAAACGAAAAAAGCCTCGTCATAAGACGAGGCTTTCGAAAAGTGGTCGGTGAAGAGGCCAAACCAAGGAAACAGGGAACCCCCGCCCCTCTGGTCCGCTTATACCAAGAGCTGCGATGCGCTACCAAACTGCGCTATTCACTATCATGACCAAACCCTAAACGAAAAAAGCCTGCGTCATAAGACCGGGACGCGCAGTTGAGGCTTTCGAAAAGTGGTCGGTGAAGAGGCCAAACCAAGGAAACAGGGAACCCCCGCCCCTCTGGTCCACCTATGCCAAGAGCTGCGATGCGCGACCAAGCTACGCTATTCAATGATTTAACCAAACACCCAAAACGAAAAAAGCCTGCGTCATAAGACCGGGACGCGCAGTTGAGGCTTTCGAAGAGTGGTCGGTGAAGAGGCGAATCAAGGAAACAGGGAACCCCCGCCCCTCTGGTCCACCTATGCCAAGAGCTGCGATGCGCGACCAAGCTACGCTATTCAATGATTTAACCAAACACCCAAAACGAAAAAAGCCTCGTCATAAGACCGGGACGCGTAGTTGAGGATTTCGAAGAGTGGTCGGTGAAGAGGCGAATCAAGGAAACAGGAACCCCCAACCCTCTGGTCCGCTTATACCAAGAGCTGCGATGCGCTACCAAACTGCACTATTCAATAATTTAACCAAACACCCAAAACGAAAAAAGCCTCGTCATAAGACGAGGCTTTCGAAAAGTGGTCGGTGAAGAGGGATTCGAACCCCCGACCCTCTGGTCCCAAACCAGATGCGCTACCAAGCTGCGCTATTCACCGACTTATATGTTTTACATCTTATCAGATGATTCTGCCCGRYCKAAAYCCAACAGATTGAAAAGTGGTCGGTGAAGAGGGATTCGAACCCCCGACCCTCTGGTCCCAAACCAGATGCGCTACCAAGCTGCGCTATTCACCGACTAAGTGAGCTTTGCGATGCCCTGCTCAAGGGTCGCCCTCTGGTCCGCTATTCCTAAAATCAGGATGCCCTACCAAATTGCGCTATTCACCGACATATATGTTTTACATCTTATCAGATGATTCTGCCCGACCTAAATCCAACAGATTGAAAAGTGGTCGGTGAAGAGGGATTCGAACCCCCGACCCTCTGGTCCCAAACCAGATGCGCTACCAAGC
>NZ_JAKJSJ010000141.1:0-1427 GCF_050336715.1 Photobacterium makurazakiensis | reverse complement strand
GGAAATGAGTTGGGTGGTGTACGGGATAAATTGATAACTATATCGAGAAGTGGAAGGAACTAATTCCTCCAATACTTGACTAATTCTTGCTACTTATTTTTTTGACGTATAATACATGCCAACAATTTTCCACATTAACAAGCATTTAAGGCGAAAAGCGAGTTATTGCTTAGTGCTGGTTCTATGCGTCACAGCCTTATGCAGCCAGGTTAACCGCTCAATCACGTTAGTTGATAATGGATCGATTGTTGGATATCAAGAGGTTGTTGATACACCAGATGATCTCGTTTCTGGTCTATGTACAAGTGCAAAAAAATTACTGCGTTTTCATGTCTCATCCGACAGTGAAACGTCTAACATAGTTCTGTTTATTGGCAGCACGCTAATGTTAGCAGGGCTAGCTAAGTTAATTATTCGCTTATTACAATTGTCACCATCATCAAGGGTGACAACCAAGCGTTTACACCTTCGGCTATGTGTGTTTCTGGAATGAGTAATAGGTTAGATCTTAATCAAAGATAACTATTAATTATTACTAGGAAATACAAAGTGAAAAAAACTTTTATGGCTGCTGCTATTGCGGCCGCATCATTGCTTGCGACAACAGTGTTCACGACGACAACGGTTAATGCTGAATCATTAACGACACAACAGCAGGGTAACCTGAAAAAAATAGAAGCCTTGTTGACCGATAACCCACAGCTGATCGATGGCTTACTAACAAACCTGAACATGTATCTTGACCAGCAAAATCGTCAAGCAGACATAATGGCGAACTATCAGGACTGGATCTTCAGTAATCCAAGCCATACCACAATGGGTAATGATGATGCCACGCTGACAATTGTGAATGTGACGGATTATAACTGCCCTTACTGTAAGCGTCTTGATACTGCTCTCGAGAAACTGACAGAAGAAATGCCGAATGATTTGCGTGTTATTAATATCTACGTACCGTTAAAGCAGCAAAATGTTAAAGGATTAGGAACAACGTCGGCAGAGTTTGCTCTTAATGTATGGCAAGAGCAACGTGACGCGTATGAGCAAGTACATCAACTGTTAATGCGCAAACCGCAAAAGCATGATAAGAATTCACTTACTCGTATTGCTGAAGCCACAGGCACGCAAGTAAGCCTAGAGCGTCAGCAAGAAACCAGACAAATGGTTGATAAGAACTATAAGATGTTTACTGACTTAGGTTTGCGGGGAACACCTGCAATGATCATTGGTGATGAAATTATCGGTGGTTATTTGCCAATTGATCAATTAAGGCCAATGGTTAAAAATCAGATTAAGCAGCTGAAAGCTCAAAAAGAGAGCTAATCAGTAGGTCGAAATACTTCATGTTCTTTTAATGGGCCAGAGAGTGATCTCTGGCCCATTTTTTTTGGAATTAAGCTATCAAAAAATACCCATAAATATAGTGT
>NZ_JAKJSJ010000140.1:0-1617 GCF_050336715.1 Photobacterium makurazakiensis | reverse complement strand
GTGTTATCATCACCCTGCTTGATATTGTGGAGCGATGGTACCCCCATTAAAAACACTGTGCAATAGCTAAGTGTACAATGTTTTGTATTTTGGGGGCTGAGTGCTCGTTTTTTGAACGGAAGCGAAGTTGTGCTTGTGAAGACGCTGTTTGGTAGGCTAATAATACGAATTGAAAATTATATTCACTTTAATTGAACTTGTGCCTCCTTAAACTGACTAATCTTTGCTAGCAGTATTAATGTGTCCAAATCATGCCAAAACGATCGAACAAAAATAAATCACTATTACAACGTTCTAATTACTGTTTTGTATTAGTACTGTTCATTCTTGTCGCTTGTATTCAAGCGAATAGCAATGTTTCATTAAGCAACCTTGTATTTTCCCCGGTTTCTATAAGTACTGATTATCAACAATCAATTAGTGGTGAAGAACAACTACAGTCAGGTGAGTGCCGAAGTACGGAGAATCTGGTTCGTATTAATGCTTCGGGTGAATGTGAAAAACCGATTGTCCAGTTTATTGGGATAATTACCCCCTTAGCCGTAGTGACCGGTTCATTATTACTATATATTAATAATCTTCCCTATATTAAATTCGCTATCAGGCGCTTGCACCTTCGGATATGTGTGTTTCTTGAATGAGTTATTGGTTGATTTTCTAAAAAATTAATCTTTATTTATTACAAGGAAATACACTGTGAAAAAATCATTTATTGCAGCGGCTGTTGCCGTCTCTTCTCTTGTTGCAACACCAATTGCTTTTGCTTCAAATTTAACGACTCAACAGCAAGACAACCTTAGTCAAATTGAGGCTTTACTAGAGCAAAACCCTCAAATTATTGATGGCTTGCTGACAAGCTTAAATATGTATGTTGATCAGCAAAACAAACAAGGTGACATGCTGTCCCAATATCATGATTGGATATACAAAAACCCAAGCCATTCGACCATGGGTAACGATGATGCGACACTCACAATCGTCAATGTAACTGACTATAACTGTCCGTTCTGTAAGCGCTTAAACCCAGTACTTGAGCAACTAGTAGAAGAGCAGCCGGATGATATCCGCGTGGTTAATATCTATGTCGATTTCCATGATGAAGATGTCGACGCTTTAGGTGGTACTTCATCTGCAGAGTTCGCTTTGAATGTCTGGGCTGAACAACCAGAGAATTATGGGAAAGTTCATCAAATGTTATATCGACGACCACAGCAGCATGACTATAGTTCGCTAACACGTATTGCCGAGGCGACAGGGACAAAAGATAGCCTGAAAAGGCAAAATGTAACTAATGAAATGGTCAAAAAGAATCACCAAATGTTTACTGATATTGGTATTAGTGGTACTCCTGGCATGATCATTGGTAACGAGGTTATTTCTGGTTATATGCCAATTGAGCAGTTACGACCAATTGTTGATGAACTACTTGCGAAGTATCAAAAGGAAAGCATAAATTAATACATGGCGCTTTTAATTACGTCATTATTAATTATCGGATGTAATTAACTCAATGATCTGCCGGTACTTATTCCGGCAGTTCATTATTATAATCACCATTTATACCAGCAAAAAAATAGAGGGTAATAAATTACGGACAAGCTATTGATAGTCATATTT
>NZ_JAKJSJ010000139.1:0-1670 GCF_050336715.1 Photobacterium makurazakiensis | reverse complement strand
TTCAAATCCCTTTCGCTGCCACTAAAACGACGAAAGCCTCGACATTTCTGTCGAGGCTTTCTGAATGTGGCGGAGAGATAGGGATTTGAACCCTAGGAGGGTCGCCCCTCGCCTGATTTCAAGTCAGGTGCTTTCGGCCACTCAGCCATCTCTCCGTTGTGCGGCGAATAATACGGACATCTAATCGTTCTGTAAAGCACAAGTTTATCAATAAAAACTGACTGGGTGTTTTTTCACCACCACAATACCAATACGTTCAAATTTTCATTTGCCATTGTTATTTGTCACTGCTTCTAACGTAATCATGGCCATATTTTAGCCAAGCGTAATTAGTAAACCGGATAACAATCATAGCCTCCGTAGCTCTCGAGGAAGTTGATATGCTTCACTTTTTAAGCCACGATAATCACGTTCCCCCATTAGAAAGCTATTATTACCTCTAGCCATCAAGGCTTGCTTGCTGGTAAAATCTGCCCCCAACAGCTATCCCAAATATCAACAAAGAGAGTGATTCCTCATGGGAAGAAAGTTCGAAGTACGCAAATTATCTATGGCCAAAACGCAAGGCGCAAAGATCAAGGTTTACTCAAAATACGGTAAAGAGATCTATGTTTGTGCTAAGAATGGTAGTCCAGATCCTGACACCAACCTTGCACTTCGCCGTTTGATCGAAAAAGCGAAAAAAGACCAAGTGCCATCTCACGTTATCGAAAAAGCGATCGATAAAGCGAAAGGTGGCGGCGGTGAAGATTTCTCAACTGCGCGCTACGAAGGTTTCGGTCCAGGAAACTGCATGGTTATCGTTGACTGTCTAACAGACAACAACAACCGTACTTTCATGGATGTTCGTCAAGCATTCGTTAAGAATAACGCGAAGATCGGCGGTCCAGGTACTGTTGGCCACATGTTCGAGCACCAGGCTGTATTCCAGTTTAACGGTGACGATGAAGAAGCTGTGCTAGAAAACCTAATGATGGAAGATGTTGACGTAAGCGACATCGAATGTGAAGACGGTGTCATCACTGTTTACGCACCGCATACTGAGTTTTTCAAAGTAAAAAATGCATTAACCGCTACAATGCCTGACGTAACGTTAGACGTTGAAGAAATCTCTTTTGTTCCTCAAACGATGACTGAGATTGCAGGCGATGACATTGCATCATTTGAAAAATTCCTTGATGCACTAAATGATTGTGACGACGTACAAAACGTTTACCACAATGCAGAAATGGCAGACTAAGGTTTACATTTCTCATAAAAAAATAGTCGGCAATGCCGACTATTTTTTCCCTCCCCCCCCTTTTACTTGGTTTAACTAAGTATAAAGACATAGCCCACACTATTCCGACTTGCTATGCTTGAATTTGTAAACACAATCGCCTCAAACACGATCAATGGCCTCTCGGCTTCGACCTTCATTAATCCACAGCACTTGATAAGTATCCGATTCATCTAAAGCAGTGGCATCCTTGACAGCCAGTCAGGCATATAGAAATCGTAAGGAAACAGGCGTAAGTCCTTGCCAAAGAAGGAATGCATGTAGTGTTTAATATATAGGTTGTTATGATTTGTGTTGATTACACAATAGCGTACCAAACTATCTTCATATCTATCCCTGCTAATAATATATATTTTTTATTACAACCTTAACAAAAGCAATGTAATAAGGC
>NZ_JAKJSJ010000138.1:0-1704 GCF_050336715.1 Photobacterium makurazakiensis | reverse complement strand
TAACAAAGCCATCAAAACGACCACCAACACTCGGCATTCTAGGTATGAGTTGGCTTTAGTGTTTTAGGTGGTTATATCAACATTATCGTAATACGTTGTGGCGTATTATGGCAGGCGTTATAAAACCAAGGAAGGTTATGCGATTAATTCCATTTGAAGTAAAAGATTCCTCGCTATTAGTAAGTTGGATTCCTAGTAGGGAGTCTAGTTTACTCTGGGGGGGAAGAGTTTATGATTGGCCTATTACTCCTATACAGATTGTTGAGCGACAGAAAAAACCTGAAGTCATGTCGTTTCTGATGGTTGATAATGCAGTGAAAATTGGCTTCATCGAAATATTAAAAGTAACAAATGAAGAGTATAGGCTTTGTCGTGTGATCATTTCTGAATCTGCTGGAAGAGGAAACGGTTACGGTAAAATACTTGTTCAATTAGCTATTTCTTATATTCGTGAGAACTTTATGGCGAAAGTGGTAACTTTGGCTGTTTTTGAAAAGAATGAGAGTGCACTTCACTGTTATAACTCTGTCGGTTTTAGACTTACATCAAGAGAAATCAATTCTCGGTTTTTCGACGGATGCTATTGGCCATTACTTAAGATGGAAATGGTTTTATAACAAAGCAATCAAGGTGATGCGTTACACTCGGCGGTTTTGGTCTGGAGTTCGGTGTGCTTTGATGGTTCGGTGGGGCACACCTTATCGCAGGCGTTATATGCCATTATTTCTTATAGTTTAGGTTTCATTGCCGCTGGTTGTTTTGTGGTTTCAATGTGGGTCGCAATGCAGTAAAAACCGTTCTGTGAATTGGTGCGGTTTGCCTCAGTTCCATGCCAATATTCATTGGTATAAATAGCCTTGTCTCTCTCAAATTCATGAGTCCGCACTGTTGAATTTTGTGTTGGTTCGTTATGATTTCAGTGTTTACTAAGTCGCTGAAATTACACTACCAAGTAAGGTTTCAATCGTTGGTAGGTTGGTGTTTACGGTTACAGTTAGCGTTGTGAATTTGAGGTTGTTTACCTGCTGCCTCGGTGGGGCGGCCAAGCCGCTTTAAGTTCAGCGTTCATATAACAAACTGTGTAAGTTGACCCTTAACACGTGGCATTTTCAGTATGAATTGGTTTATATGTTTACGGTGCAATGTTTGTGTTTAGGGGTGGGCAACTTCACAAGGGCGTTATATTTCCCATCAAATTCCAAGGAAGGAATACATGAAATTTTTTGTTTATATTACTCTCATCTTTAGTTGCTATCTTCAAGCGGAGTCATCGGTAATTACTGCTAAATAAAATGATAGTAGCAAATCTAAATGTACAATAATAAAAGATAAACTATGGAAAACTCGTTTTGACGCAGATGAAATATGCAAATATTCGAGTTCAAAGTGTATAAACAATTCAGAAGAAAATATTCTTGTCGTCTGCGATTCATCGAAAGTTAGTTTGTGTTATGAGGAGCGAAAATGGCTAAAGGGAGACGATTTTGTGATGCTTCCTTCGACAGCCACTGGTAAAGGAAATGCAACAAATTTTCAACGGCTTAACGGGGTGGATACAAAAAAGTTTTGTGTTTTTCACTAATGGAAATATAACAAACTGTGTAAGTTGACCCTTAACATTCGGCATTTTCAGTATGAATTAGTTTTTGTGATTACGGTGTAATCGTTGGGTTTTGGGACGGGCAACTTCACAAGGGCGTTATA
>NZ_JAKJSJ010000137.1:0-1845 GCF_050336715.1 Photobacterium makurazakiensis | reverse complement strand
CCCTTTACACGTGGCATTTTTAGTATGAATTAGCTTTGTGGTTACGGTGTACTGTTTGGGTTTAGGGGCGGGCAACTTCACAAGGGCGTTATGGCGCAAGAGCGCACAGGCAACGTGGTGATCGCTTTATGGTCATCGAGTCGTGCTTTCTTTCTATCTCATAGTAGTTTTCCAATCCTGTTATGGTGTTGGCAGTTTTCAATGAAAAGAGAATTTGTGGTTGCTGCCCGCAATCGCCCGATTGGCGTTTTGAGGTTGTTATTGGCATGAAATTAATGGGACTCAGTCATTATTATTAACTCTCCGTATAAATCCATAAACGTAAAAATTATTTTATTACCTTAACCGTTTTATATTATGGATAATGGAGAAATGTCATGAGTAAATATCAGTTTTTTTGTAAGCCTAATACAAACCGTAAGGAGTTTACTTTCTTAAATTCAGATTCTGATTCGTTTCTACGAGAAAAAGAACAATTGTTAGTGCAGGGGTTTGAGATCGAAGATGATTACATTTACGCAGAAACTGAGTCTGAGGCAGTAGAAAAATATAAATCAAATTACCTCTATGCCATTGAGGAGCACACTAAATCAAATCCAATATCTGGTATATTTTATCAATTAAATCAGTTGATTGGTTTTTCTTTAGTATTTTCAGAAAAAATAAGTAATGCTGAAAACGTCAGCGTCGCCATAACAAGGCAATCAAGGTGACCCGTTACATTCGGCGGTTTTGGTATTGAGTCTGGTGTGCTTTGTTGGTTTAGCGTGGGGCACCTTATTGCAGGCGTTATGCCTTTTCCATTAAGGACAATAGTAATGAAATTTGATAAACAGAAAGTTAGTGTTCCCTCAGTGCTAAAAGAATTTGAAAAAGACTTGGAAAACTTACAACGTGACTATGTTTCGATAAAAGCAAAGCCTTTGGATTGCGAGCTATCCGATGATTATTTAGAGGTAACAAAAAGTAAATTTCTTGGTTTTCCTTTTTTTCCATCTGATTCTGAATATCCTAAAGATGAAAATGGAAAGCCAATGGTCTTAATTGCTCAAATAAATTTTGCTGAGATACCTGAATTAGCAGGATTTCCGTCAAGCGGGCTATTGCAGCTTTACTTTCCAGTTGATGATTGGTGGGATATGGGGGCGGAAAAAATCATATATCACAGTAGTGAAGACTTACGAAAGCAGTCTATCTCGGATTTTTCTTTCATTGATTGCGAATTATATGAAGAACTTCCAATCAACAAGATTCATGACTTGAGCTTCAAGAAAGCTATAGATACCGGTTGTAGTGAGGACTCTCAATTTTCGTTTATGTTTGGTTCCAAAGATTACTGGGATTTTGAGGACGGTTTAAGCGAAAGTGAAAAGCAAGAATTCGATAATTATTTCTCATGCACAGGGCATAAAATCGGAGGATATGCTGATTTCACCCAAAGTGATCCGCGAGATTATGATCAAAAACAAATGAATGATATACAACTGCTTCAGATAGATGTTGATGATTTCATCATGTTTGGTGATAGTGGTGTTGGGCATATATTTATTCATCCAGACGACTTGAAAACAGGTAATCTTGAGCGTGCATATTTTTATTGGGATTGCTGTTAGTAATTGCGTTTTGGCATAACAAAGCAATCAAGGTGATGCGTTACACTCGGCGGTTTTGGTTTGAAGCTAGGTGCGCTTTGCTGGTTCAGCGGGGCACACCTTATTGCAGGCGTTATGGCGCTGACGTGCACAGGCAACGTAGTGTTCGCGTTATCAATGTCGGGTCGTGCTTAGCAGCTACGAAGTCTGTCTTCTCAGGCGATATACCTGAACGCTTTTCTGTATAACGAGA
>NZ_JAKJSJ010000136.1:0-1885 GCF_050336715.1 Photobacterium makurazakiensis | reverse complement strand
GGTTATTATACTTTCGTTTATTGTTAAAGTATCCGAAACAATAACGATTGAATGAGGTTTGTTTTCACCACTAGTTAGTGAATAATCGTTAAGGATCGTACTAAGATCTAATGCTATACCTGATATGATGTAGGCTCCACCGTCATTTATTGTTTTAACGTCATTAACACGATCTGGTATGTTTGTTGGAGTAGGAATTTGGTAGATATTAACCCATTCACTTGAGTTTACATGGAATGAAAGTAACAAATACACCGTAATAATTATCGATTTTAAAAGGTTCATATGTTCGTCCTTGCTGCTAACCTTATTGTTCAATAAATTACGGCATGAAATAATTGAACAGTTATATTGTCGTAAATATTGTTTACGACAGATAAAGGGATTCTCATTCGTCTCCAGCCTGAGATACAAGCTGGAGACGGTTTTGTTTATTCGACTATAACGTAGGCATTTTGAGCAAAAGTTCTGGCTTTTGTGCTGATGTCGCTCCACTTTGGTCCAACTGTTGCTGCAATAGGGCTACTTACTATTCCTGCAACCAATAAGTTTGCATTACGTAAAGCATCATCACTATCAAGTGAATTTAACGCAGTAATTAAAGAATCGAAATCACTTTCTAGTTCTTGCCAGTGCTGTTGTACTTTTTTGAATTTTGGTAATGCATTGTTAATGTGCGTTATCATGTCATCAATATTTGTATGAGCAATTTCATATGAAGCTGATAGGTTTATTGCATGTTCGAGATCTTGCTGCGCACTATTGATTTCTTCATTTAGGTCAGCAATCCTTTTTTCTATTCTTTCTTTTTGGGCTCCTTCTATGCTGCCACATATCAACAACACCAGCGGGCCGCCGATTGAACAAAGGCCTATATTCCGTTTAGTTTCATCCAGATGTGATCTTTCTCCTGCTATTTCTTCATTTAATAATCTAACTTTTTCTCTGAAGTCACTAATTGTGCTTTGGTTTAGCAAGTCTCCAAAGCTGGCTTCAATGCCATCTAACTGTGCTTTTTGCGTTTCAACTTCGGCTGAAAACTGTTTTAGGTTTTCGACAGCGTCACTTGTTGATTGCTGCTGATCTTTTGTGAAGTTTATCAAAACATTTAAAAATGATATGGCGGCATCACGGTTAACTGCGGCGGCAGGAAGGTTCATCATTAGCGCATTTTGTTGAAGCTGGGTGAGTTGATCCATTAATGGAACGATTAGCTGTGGGTGTATGTCAGCGTAATTTGCAAGCTTTAAGGCCAAGTCAACAATTTCAGGGTAGAGGGAGGAATTCCACTCGTGTCCTGAATTATAAATACTTTGAAACTCAGTGAGTAAGTTTTGGTACTGGTATGAGAAATCAGCTTGATCAGGTAGTTTTGTTAGAACCCTTAAAGAAGCTTCCGTTCTTGGGAGTGACACTGCGGCGGTTGCATAAGCTTGAATTTGGTACCATTCACTGATTGAAAGCAATGATGTATCTGATCCAGTATCAATAAATAGTAGATCGTCGCCAAAGTCACCCTGAATTGCATCATAGTCTATGGCAGGGATTTCAGTATTGGCTTGCGCATCTAGTATCGGTGAAATGCTAAGCCCTAATACAGTTAAGGCAATGAAATGCTTTTTACTTTTGTTCAGCATGGTATTTATGTTCGAAGTCATCATTCACATCCTTTTTTGTTGACGAACAGGCTTGTACTACTTTCAACAAAACTATGGTTCTTTTTATGAACAGTAGATGTGACGTATATTTGGTTTTTATTTATATCAATACCTGATTATGTATTGATGTTTATCATGCTAGATAAAAAATATAAAATCATTGATTTCATTAGCTTTTTAGTAGCGTCACATTTTAATGAATTGATTAAAACGGATAAGGAAGGATG
>NZ_JAKJSJ010000135.1:0-2099 GCF_050336715.1 Photobacterium makurazakiensis | reverse complement strand
GATTACCACCATAGCCAAAAGCAGTAGGAACATCCCATATATTTACACCTAAAAAAAATGTTTTTAGATTTAATGAGTTCATAAATTCACTATTAATCATACTTCTAGGTGATTCAAAACCACGAGAAAAGTTTGTTTCTAAAATAGCATCTTGAATCCAAGGTAAATTATAAATTATCACTATACCAGCTAAAATAGATAACATAAGCAGTTTACTAATAGAGCCACGTGTTACTATTAATATTAATGATGCCAAAGCTAACGCGATGCCACTTCGCCCATATAAAATCAAACAATAAAAAACAAGTGGTATCAAATAAATCACTTTAGCTTTCTCACCAAGTAACATACAAGAGTAAGCATAAAAAAGCATAGAAAAAATAGCATACCAACTTACACTATTTCGACTTTGCTCAAAAAATATCTCGTTGGCATATATATAAAAAGGAACACCAATTGTTTTACAATAAAGATAATGACCGGTTAAGAATAAAGTAAAAAAAATCGCATTAAATTTTGCTATTGAATGAAAAGTATTGGGATTATTATATAAATATATACATGTATTAAAAATAAAAAATAGATATGATATTTGATATATAAGAACTGCAACTTCTGGTTCATTAGTGTTGATTAACATTCCTATATTGAATAAGGAGAATGTTATAAATGAATATGCAACCAACCTTTTTTCCATACCATATTTCCAGAAGAGAAATAATGATATAGTCGTATATATTACTGTTAACAACCCAAATTTAATCATATACGAAGGAAAACAGTAAGATATTAAAAATAACAATACTGGGATTACATAAACATCAGAACCCCTTAAATATTTAATGTTTTTTATCACGAAAGTTACTCAATGTATGTATTATTCTATTGGATGGCATTGATATATGTGCTAATTCTTTATCAGTAGAGTTATATATAGAACTTGGTCCATCACTATTAAATTCTATTTTTTTATCTTTGATAACATCTATAGCATCATCAATATCACTTAACACCATCACTACTCTATTTTTTTCAAAATCATAATAATCATCAGTTCCTATCCAATCTCTAAATGACAGGCATTTACACTTGGCTATTGATGCATCTAAGAATATTGAGGAGTTACCTGCAACACAAAATTCATAATCACTCAAACTTACAATAGCATCTTTTTGTGATTCATTATAGATACCAAAAGATTCAATGGTACTAACTAGTTCATGCCTCCTATCAGCAGGGTGCATTTTAAACCCAACTTTAAGACCAGAATCCATGAACTTTTTACAAAGTTCAATAATAAATTCATTTTTATCTATCTTATTGAAACAGATTAAAACCCCGCTTTTCTTAGCTGTTACTACGCTATTTTCTATAGTGTTTTCAAATCTAACACAACCTACTTTAAAAACTTTAACATGATCATCTACTTTATAAACCGATTTACTGTATGATCCATCTAAAAAAGCATAATCAAAGTTTAAACGAGGAAACATCTTACTTACATTTGCATGCTGTATATATATAGTCCTAATTTTTTTCTGCTTGCAAACATAATTTGCCACTCGACACCAAACGGTATGATCATTGCTAATAAAAATAGATTTAGTTTTTTTATTATTAAAATAAACTGAGTAATTTAAGTAAAGTCCATATGTATGAATATAACGATCAAAGCGACAACGCATCATTCTTTTTTGAAAGTCATTAGCTCTAAAAAAGTAAGTGTATAAATAAAGTGGTATACAGGTTAATGATACTAAATATGAAAAGCTTTCTCCATTAGAGAAAATAACATTTTTATAATTCCCATGATAATAAAAACTCCCTCCAACTTTAGCAGATAACGGCTGTAATGCCTTTTCCTGATTTACACTACCTACAAAAAAAATATTTTCATTATTTGATTTTCTAAAGTTAAATTTCAAGAAAAACATGCTGACAAAAACATTGTAAAAAAAACGAACAATCCCTTCAATTAAATCATATTTACCTGACCCAAGTAAGTCTACTTGTTTAATCTCTTCTGAGGAAAGGTCGTAATTCAAATCTAATATATCTAATCTAACTAACTCTCTGAATATACTCATATATTATATGAC
>NZ_JAKJSJ010000022.1:0-107636 GCF_050336715.1 Photobacterium makurazakiensis | reverse complement strand
TTTAACTGCTGGCTCCGATGAACTACACCCTGTTAAAACAAGCGTCAAAAACAATAGAAATCGAGACATTATTGTACTCCCCCAGCAGGTATTGGGTCAGGTGTCTTCTCACTGGTAAATATTAATGAGTTAGGTTTCTCATTTAACTGCCTTAACACAGGTTGAAGCTCTGCCATGACATGCTCAAACTGGGCTAATGCCTGCTCTAGATTTTGATAGGGCTGAGCATCAGGTCCAAAGCCATTTAAGGTTTTCTGGATTTGCTCTAAACTATGACGAATATCGCCTGGTATTGCTTGAGTATCTTTTTGCGCGAGTAAGCCCGTTAGTTCTTTTGCTACGCCTTCCGCTGCTGCCAACGTTTTCTGAGAGGTGCTTAATGTCGCATTTAAACTCTTTAATGTGTCCTCAACCGGTAGCTCATTTACCTTATTCAAAATCGCCATAATTTGCTTCTGTATTTGAGCAAAGCCACCCGCTTTCGTTGGGAATAAATCATAACCGCTATATTGCCTTGTATTTGGCATTTTCTCATCGGGGTATTGTTCTAAATCGATAAGTAGCGCCCCCGTTAGAATATTCCCCGTCTT
Organism: Photobacterium makurazakiensis; assembly: GCF_050336715.1. Lineage (NCBI taxonomy): Bacteria > Pseudomonadati > Pseudomonadota > Gammaproteobacteria > Vibrionales > Vibrionaceae > Photobacterium > Photobacterium makurazakiensis. Next base: position 107,046 of record NZ_JAKJSJ010000022.1, on the reverse strand, counting down.
TAAAGACGCCCTTAAACCAGCGCCAAACTCTTTCTCTAGGTTTAACTTCAATTCATCCAACGAGCCATAATTGATGTGTTGAAGTACCCGGCCAAGTTCAATACGCACTAAGACTGGAATTTGCTTATTCGTGAAACCTTCTTCCATCGTTGATAAGCTGAGAGGCACTTTCTGCACCGTACCCACTCGAATACCACGGTATTCAATTGGTGCACCTTCATTTAGCCCCCTCACCGACTCATCAAAAAACATGACATACTCAAGATACTCATCGAAAAACCGCTCTTTGACTTGCTTGAGGTTGTTATAAAGTCGAAATTTTGAAAGCTCAGCGGTAATTAGCTTGCCGGGATCTCTGCCTTTAGGTACACGGAAACTGACCCCCCCTGTAATAAGAGATTCTATCGAACCAATTTTTAAGTTAAACCCTTCAGCCGACATATTAAGATCAACCCCTGACGTTAGCCAAAAGCGACTTCTCTTACGAATCAAACCGTTATACGGTTCAAAAATAAATAATTGGTAGTGCGCTTTCTTTGTATCTGGGTCAAATGTTGCTTTCTCTACTCGCCCAACGGTAAAGCCTTCATATAAAACCGGGTCGCCAACGCCCAACTTTCCGGCCTCATTATGGGTTAGAATTAATCTAATACCTTTCGCATCAGGTGGGGCAACTGGCGGTATTTCTAACACAGTAAAGTCTCGCTGCTCTTTTCCACTTCGTCCCGGCCTTAACTGGATATAGGCACCAGAAAGTAATGTTTCTAAGCCCGATACACCTTCTTTCCCTATTCGTGGTTTAACCACCCAGAATAGTGTGTCGTCTTTCAGCATTCGGGCTGCATCTTTGTCCATTTGAACAATCACCTGAATAGCGCTGTAATCATCATTCAACGTGACGTCTTTAACGATACCCACTTTGACATTCAGCGCTTTAATTTCGGTTTTCCCAACCTCAATACCCTCAGCGGTATCCATCGTTAAAGTAATTTCAGGTCCTTGGCTCGTGATAAATTGATAAAACATCCATATCCCAATCCCAATAGCGACAAGTGGTACAAGCCATATCGAAGAAACTTGCTTCACCGATTCTTTACTCGCCTTAGGCGATTGTTGTTCACTCATGAGCATTGTTCTCATTGTTGTTATTGGTCATTATTTCTGTTCTTTCCGTCTTATTAGTTTCTTCTCCCTGCGCCCAAAATATACGAGGATCAAATGTCATTGCCGACAACATGGTTAGCAACACAACACAGGCAAATGAAAGTGCAGCAGGTCCGGGGAAAATAGCCATTAAGTTTTGCAATTGAACAAGAGCAACTAATATGGCGACAACAAAAATATCAATCATTGACCACCGGCCAATAAACTCTGTCACTCGATAAAGCTTTAATTGCTTAATAGCTTCACGTTCACCTTCAGAGGTATTACGGTGCGCATGAAAATAGAGCCACGTTAAAGCAAACATCTTGGCTAATGGAATCACAACACTCGCAATAAAAATGACCGCAGCAATGGGGTATGATTTCAATTGCCACAGCAACACTACCCCACCTAAAATGGTAGAGCCTTCAGTATTACCAAGACTTACCGTATACATCATTGGATACAGGTTTGCTGGTACAAAAAACACAGCAGCTGCAATTAATAATGCCCATGAGCGCTGCAGCATTTGTGCAGGGTTGTAAGGATGAAGCGAAGCATGGCAACGAAAACAAAGAGCACTGTTATGATTTGTAGATATTGGGTTTATTTGCGCGCAAATATGGCAATTAATATGGTTATTTGAATGGTGACTATCGCCCGCAACAATGCCTTTTATGGGTACAAGCGGAAGGAACTGCATCCACAGCCAAGTTCGGTCAACCATTGAAACGCATTTAACAACAAGTACGGTGTAAATACAAAAAGCCCAAAATGACATCCCTAAACCGACATCAGCCAATGCCGCTATTTTAATCAAACTGACTAACACCCCGATCAAAAACACATCAACCATTAGCCATGGTTCAATGCGTATCATCGCTCTGCATAATCGCTTTTCCATCGTAGAAATAAGTTTCTTACAACCCGCGACACTTTGTCCTGCACGAACATATAAATACAATAAGACGCTCAGATATATAGCAGGCAATATCACGACGGTGGCTAATAGCAGAAGCGCCAATAAGCTATTTTCGTATTCACTCAACATTTTGACAGAATGCATCAGCGTAATTTCTTGGCTAATACCTTGTACACTGAATGACATAAAAGGGAAACTGACGCTAGCAACGAGCATCACTAAACTCGCAACCCCATAAGAAAGAGGCCGCTGAAATGGCTGTGCCACACGTTTAGCTAAAGTATGGTGGCAGCGTGGACATGATGCTTTCTCTCCATCATCTAACGATGGCAGCTCAACAACAAGCCCACATTCTTCACAACTAACAAGCGTTTGTAATGACAGTGATTTAGACATTTCCTTTCCAAAAAACTCACCTTGGTTCAAGTATAGGAAGGATTTGTCTTAAAGTGCCCTGAATATAATCACTCTGTATAAATAACCGTTTTTTACCAATCAATTAGGGTAAACGTAAGGCTAATGGATTTACGGATGAATATTAATACAATAGATCTGTTTTAGCCGCGCAAATGAAGTCGTTTTTGTGCAAGCCTTTAGCTGAATGGCTCCACCATCGAACGGTTACCTTCCCCCACTCTAACGTAATCTCCGGATGATGAAACTCTTGTTCAGCCAACTCGGCAACGCGATCAGTAAATACCCATGCATGTTTGAAATTTTTAAAGCTAAAGATACGCTCTAACTGCATAGTGCCACCAACATCTATTACACCCCATTCAGGCACTTGAGTTAAAAGCTCTGTGACATCTTCCTCTGCTACTTTTGGTGCTCCTGCTTGGCAAGCCTCGCACTTTAATTCATGTAAATCTGCCATTGGCTATTATCCTACTCTTCTGATTATTAAGATTATTGAAACAATGCATTAAGCAACAATTTAAACGGCATACTTAAAGATAGGCGAATGCATTCCCTTTTTTCGAGCCTCATTTACATATTTCATAATATCTTGCTGTGCGAGCTCATAAAGCTGCTGTATATCATCCAATATAAAATAGATTGGCTGCATAATATCGATACGGTATGGGGTTCGCATGATCTCAACAGGATCAAACTTCGCGTACCTTGGGTGTTCTTGAGCACTCATACGTGCTTGCTGACCGCCTGTAAGTGCATAATGCGTTTCACCAGGGGATGATAATATTCCACCACCATAAATGCGTATTTCACCCTGCTGGCGTAATAAACCAAACTCAACGGTAAACCAATATAGCCGCGCCAAATACACCCGATCTTCGGGTGTTGCCGCCAATCCTAACTTTCCATATGCATGCGTAAACTCTGCAAATGCAGGATTGGTTAACATTGCACAGTGGCCGAATATTTCATGGAAGAAGTCGGGCTCTTGCAAGTAATCGAACTCTTCTCGGCGCCGTATAAACGTTGCAACAGGAAATTGTTTATTTGCCAACAATGAAAAAAAGCGATCGAAATTAATCAGCGCTGGCACTGCTGCACATTCCCAACCTGTTCTGCTGCCGAGTACACGATTAACTTCCGCTAGTTGCGGTACATGCTCTTTGGGTAAGTTCAGTAGTGTCAAACCATACAAGTATTCATTGCACGCCCGACCATCTAAACAACTTAATTGCCGCGTGACTAAATCTTGCCAGACGCGGTCTTCTGTCTCACTCCAATCAACGTGGCCATCATCGCCAAGTTTTTTCGATGTATACTTAGTCGCACTACCCATAATTAGTCACCGATCTACCGTCACTGCCTCTCCGTGGCACAAATTCAAAAATCTGCATTTCAATATTTTCTTATTTAAGGGTAGATGCCTTACTCAACTCACCGCCTTCATGACTCGATAATTAAGCCCTGCCCAGCGTAACAATAAATTTACATTTAAATGTTTTATTCACCTTACCTATTCGACTTCCATTTATCTCTGCACTTTGTGTTATTACAACAACATGTAAAGTCTTCAAGACATATCATCCCATTTTGCCATCAGGGCAAAAAGTTGCTTGTTCTCGCTTGTTAAGCCAGAGTTAACACATTCCTTAACTAAATAGAATCCACACTTGAAACGTATCTAGCTCATCATTTTAGGTACAACATGGCTGTTAACTACCGTTAAAAACAGGAGTTCTTATGCGGCAATGGTTTCAATTTCCTATCACGGAAGGAAAAGCCTCTAAACAAGCGCATTGCGACCTTCCGGAAGGTACATATGAAAGAGAGTGTGGAAAAGAAGGCTTCTTTGGCCCAGCAAGCCACATGTATCATGCTCACCCCCCTACAGGTTGGATTGAATGGGAAGGCACGCTACGACCTCGGGCCATAAACACCAACGCGATAAATGCATCGACAGCAACACCTTGGAGTGCGCCACTCTTATTGTTTAACAGCAACCTCAAGCTTCGAGTTTGGCAAACCAATACCGCAATGGATCACCTCGTCCGCAACGGCGATGGCGATGAAGTGCTTTTCGTCCATCATGGTTGTGGTGATCTTTACTGTGACTATGGGCACCTAAGCTATAAAGATGGCGATTATATCGTCTTACCCAGAGCAACCAGCTGGCGAATTACCCCCCATGCTTCGACGACTATACTACTGATTGAAGCAACCAATAGCGGTTTTCAAATGGCAGATCGAGGATTAGTGGGTCAACATGCTATTTATGATCCTGCGGTACTTGAATACGCTAAAATTAACGACCAATTTCTTGCACAGCAGTCGTTTCATCAAGTTAAAACAGCAGAGGGCTATAAGCATTGGCAAGTATACCTAAAGGCCAGAAACAGCCTTAATACGATTACTTACCCGTTTAACCCGCTCGACGCACAGGGCTGGAAAGGCAACCTAACCGCATTCAAATTAAACTGGCGCCATATTCGCCCTCTCATGAGCCACCGTTACCATTTGCCGCCATCCGCCCACACCACATTTGTTGCCGACGCATTTGTGATATGTACTTTTGTGCCAAGGCCAATCGAGACCGATCCTGATGCATTAAAAGTCCCTTTTTTTCATAACAATGATGATTATGATGAAGTGCTATTTTATCACCGAGGTAATTTTTTCAGCCGCGATAACATTGAAGCAGGCATGATTACCCACCACCCATGCGGTTTCTCTCATGGACCTCACCCTAAAGCACTGGCAGCAAGTAAATCACAACCGAAAAAAGACACCGATGAAGTTGCAGTCATGATCGATGCCCGTTACCCACTTGAAATTGCAGAACTACCTGAAGGGGCAGAAAACACCGACTATGTTTACTCATGGCAAGAGAATAAATAATCATTCGGGCTAAAGGCCGTCAATTTACATTGTAAACAAGGAGCCAAACGTGAAACTCGCATCTCTTAATCATGGCCGTGATGGTCAACTCATTGTGGTATCACGTGACTTAAAGGTTGCTGTTCATGCTCACGATATTGCGCCCACCCTACAGTTTGCCTTAGATAATTGGGATCAAGTCGAAGCCGACCTTCAACATATTTACCACAACCTCAATAACGGTGATATATCCAATAGTTTTACTTTCAACCCGATGTTTTGTGCCTCCCCGTTACCTCGCGCTTACCAATGGGCTGACGGCAGTGCTTATGTCAATCACGTCGAATTAGTAAGAAAAGCAAGAGGGGCTAAAATGCCTGAAAGCTTTTGGAGCGATCCTCTGATATATCAAGGTATGTCAGATGGTTTTCTAGCGCCAAATCAAGATATCAGTATTGAAGATGAAAGCTGGGGCATTGATTTTGAAGGTGAAATAGCCATTATCACTGATGATGTACCTATGGGAACTCGGACAGAAGAAGTGCATGGCCACATTAAGTTACTCATGCTGGTAAATGATGTATCACTGAGAAACCTTATTCCTAATGAACTCGGAAAAGGGTTTGGTTTTTTCCAATCTAAACCTTCATCTTCGTTTTCACCCGTTGCGGTTACACCCGACGAGTTAGGTGATAGTTGGCATGATTTTAAGCTACATCACCGTTTACACGTACATTTAAACAATAGCCTCTTTGGTCAGCCTCACGCAGGGGTTGATATGACATTTAACTTCTCTGAATTGGTACAACATGTCGCTAAAAGTCGCCATATCGCGGCGGGTACGATTATTGGGTCAGGCACAGTATCAAACAAAGACAGAAGCAGTGGCTCTTGCTGTATTGCAGAAAAACGTATGTTAGAAGTCCTTGAATCTGGCGAAGCTAAAACACCATTTTTGCAATTTGGTGATACGGTGCGCATTGAAATGTTCGATAACAACAATGCTTCAATATTTGGCGCTATCGAGCAGAAAGTCGTTAAATATCAACATAAATACTGCGATGACGACCTTAATCACCACAAGCCACATTAGTTGGATTTATTCATTCGGGGTATAAAGGATTAAATGATGAAGCTTTACGACTACTACCGTTCATCGGCTGCTTACCGAGTTCGCATCGCTTTAAACATAAAACAATTGTCTTATGAACAGTTACCCATATCATTAATAGACAATGAACATAATAGCGACGGCTATACCTCCGTGAACCCACATGCGTTAGTACCTGGATTACAGCTTGAAAGGTCGGGAGATACCAGCGTACTAGGTCAATCAATTGCGATTATTGAGTACCTTGACGAATGCTACCCTGAGCCACCTTTACTGCCTGCCCTCCCCCTAGAAAAAGCACGATGTCGTGAAATATCACTTGCCATTGCATGTGATATCCACCCTTTAAATAACTTAAGAATATTGAACTACCTCAATACCGAACTGGGTGTTAATCAGAATGAAAAAATGGTGTGGTATCACCATTGGTTAAGCCGTGGGTTCCAAACGCTTGAACGACTAATTTCACACCAGAACACTTCTTTTTGTTGTAGTGAACACCCAACAATGGCTGATTTATGCCTAATTCCACAGCTCTATAATGCCAAACGATTTGGTTTTGATACTAGCTCTTACCCTGCGCTACTCAATATTGAAAGACGGTGCTTCACATTAACCCCGTTTATTCAAGCCCACCCCGATAATCAATCAATATAAACCAACAATAAAAGCGAAACGCTATCAATCGAGCATTCAACATATTAAGCCGCTAAATAGTTAAAGGAAGAGGTTATGCGAACACAACAAGCACATAGCACTCACAATGAATCGACAATGTTATGGATGCCGGATAAAGATAGGCTGCAAAAAAGCAAATTATACCAATTCATGGTTGAGTTAAGTGAACAGCAAGATATGTTGTTTCATGATTACAACCAGCTACACCGTTGGAGTGTTGATAATAACGAGCACTTTTGGGAGTTGGTATGGCAATTCTGTGGCGTAGTCGGCGATAAGCTACCACCTGTTACTTTTTGCCCTCCTCATTCAACGAATCAGCCGAAGGAAACTCAATGGTTTCCACTTTCTACACTTAATTATGCTGAGAATCTGCTAAGAAATTGGCATACACATGCCGCAGCTGATGCCATCATTTTTCATAGCGAAGGCGAGTTCACGAGAAAGCAGCATTTAAGCTGGCAGCAATTATATCGCCAGACCTCGCAAGTCGCAGCTTTCCTAAAAAGTTACGGTGTGTCGGAAGGAGACGTTGTGGCAGGTTATCTACCCAACCTACCGCAAACCATCGTTGCAATGCTCGCAACAACATCACTAGGGGCGATCTGGACATCAACCTCCCCCGACTTTGGATCCGAAAGTGTCATTGAGCGGTTTAATCAAACAAAACCTAAAGTCTTATTCTGTGCAGATGGTTATTTTTATAATGGTAAGTCAATTTGCTACAACGATAAAATTAACCAAGTTGTGTCGAATTTACCAAGCTTAGAGTGCGTCGTTGTTATTCCCTACATTGAGGGTGAACACGAGCCATTGTCTCCTTCAATTGAAACGATAGCGGTAACTCACTGGGATTCTATCCTCAAAACATTTGAACCGAATGAAATCACCTTTCAGCCTGTCCCTTTTAATCATCCGCTCTACATTTTGTATTCATCAGGCACTACAGGCCAGCCTAAGTGCATCACCCACAGCGTTGGCGGTACACTTCTCAACCACCTAAAAGAGCATCAATTACAATGTGATATTAAACCTCGCGACAAGGTATTTTACTTCACAACGTGTGGCTGGATGATGTGGAACTGGATGGTGAGTGCACTGGCATCAGAGGCTTCGTTGGTAATATATGATGGTTCGCCTTTCTACCCTTCTGGAAACGTACTCTGGGATATGGCTGAGCAGGAAGAAATAACGCATTTTGGCACTTCCGCTAAATATCTTGAAGCGCTCCAAAAGCAGAATTACTCACCCAAAGAAAACTACCCATTAAAATCTCTAAGAACCCTATTTTCAACGGGTTCAGTTCTTGCCCCTGAGCAATTCGATTTTATCTACCAACACATCAATAATGATATTCAGCTTGCCTCGATATCGGGAGGAACCGATATTTGCGGGTGTTTTGCCATTGGTAATTCTATAAGCCCTGTACTTCGCGGCGAGTGCCAAGGCCGAGCATTAGGTATGGATGTCCGGGTATTTAACCACCATGGTGAGCCTATTATTGACCAGCAAGGTGAGCTGGTGTGCTGTAACAGCTTTCCCAACCAGCCCTGTGGTTTTTGGAACGATGACGACGGAAGCCGATATCATGATGCCTATTGGAATACCTACTCTAACGTATGGCATCACGGTGATTTTGTTGAGCTAGCCTCGACTGGTGGAATGATATTTTTCGGCCGTTCAGACGCAGTATTAAATCCAGGGGGCATCCGTATCGGTACCGCTGAAATATACCGTCAAGTTAACCCCATGGACGAGATTGTTGACTCATTGGTAATCAGCCAAAATGTCGGGAGTGATAGTCGCATTGTACTCTTTGTACAATTAGTCGACACTGCGAAGCTTGATGATGTACTTATTTCAAACATAAAACAGGCCATAAAAACACAATGCTCACCAAAACATGTGCCTGAAATCATTCTTGAGGTAAGTGACATTCCGCGAACAAAGTCAGGCAAGCTGGTTGAACTTGCGGTTAAAAATATTGTCCACAATTTACCAGTTAAAAATGTCAGCGCGCTTGCTAATCCACAAGCATTAGAAGCGTTTAAAAACCGGCCAGAACTCAAACAATAAGCCAGTAACAACACTCAATTTCGACTAATTTACCAAGATATTATCAATTGGGTGATATGATAATGCCACCAAAAAGGAGAGTGACACTGAGTATGAAGCGCATTCCAACAAATATCATTACCGGCTTTCTTGGCGCAGGTAAAACAACCTCTATTTTGTCACTATTGGCGCGTAAGCCTGAAAATGAAAAATGGGCCATTCTAATTAATGAGTTCGGTAACGTCGGCGTCGACGGTGCAATTTTGGACCAACAAGGCGCGATCGTTAAAGAAGTACCAGGTGGCTGTATGTGCTGCGTGGCTGGTTTACCCATGTCGGTCGGCATCAATGCCCTTCTTGCTCAAAAACCAGATCGCTTAATTCTAGAGCCAACAGGTTTAGGCCACCCAAAAGAAATGATCAACAAGATGATCTCTGATACATACAGCGATTACATTGATTTAAAAGCGACTATCACCTTGGTTGACCCTCGCCATGTGTCTGATCCGCTCTACACTGATAACCATAACTTCCAAGATCAAATCGCGTTGGCTGATATTGTCGTTGCCAATAAAGTCGATGAATGTACCGACTACGATTTGTTAGCCTTCGACGCATATGTCAATCAAGCGGAGCCCAAAAAAGCCGCTATTGCTAAAGTAACTCAAGGTGAGCTTGCGCTTGATTTACTCGACCTAGAGCGTATTGAACGTGAAGCTGAACATAGTCACCACCATCATCATGGTGACGGTGACGATATCGCCCCGCTGCCGGGGTTCGAGTTAGCACCTGGGCAGTTATTTATTCGTAAAGAAAATAGCGGCCAGGGCTATCACAGCTGCGGTTGGTTCTTTGCGGTAGAGCAAGAGTTCGATTTTTCAAAAATGTTCTCTCTGCTATCGAACATCAATGCTCAACGCGTTAAAGCCGTTGTTAATACCGAACAAGGCTGCTTTGCATTTAACGTGGTTAACCAAGTCGTTTCGGTTAACGAGTTGTCATTAGAAGGCTTTGAGTCTCGTATTGAAATTATCGATAAAGACAGACTACCTTGGGATGAACTCGAAGAGATTTTATGCTCTCTTGCGAGTGAAAAATAACTCAATAAGCCGGTATGTATATTTAAAAATCGCTATAACCTGCTAATAATTAAACCAATGTAGGCAAATTTTTGATGAAACTTTGCCTAGGTTGGTATAACGATAACAACTGATCAACGTTTTCACTGAATGACTTTGGGGAAACAAGACTGACGTACCATTTTGGTTATGCCCACGCAGCACCAAATTGCTATCACGCAAGGAGCAACTATGCTAAACCCTGCTACTGCACAAACGGTTATCGATCACGCACTTTTTCTTGGTGCGGATTTTGCCGAATTGTTTGTTGAACATCATCAATCAAGCTCCGTAGAGCTGATCTCTGGTGATGTTGATAAAGTAAACTCTGGTATCGACTTTGGTATCGGTGTACGCCTCTTCTTTGGTCATAAAGTACTTTATGGTTACACCAATAGTACCGATGAAGAAGAATTAAAGCGCGTGACTAGCCTACTTGCCGCAAAGGATAAACGCGATCAAATCACTTCCGCTGGTTCACTGAATTTAAGCCGTTATACCAATAAACACCAATGCCAACTTCCTTTGGCTCAAGGTGCAAATTTAGAGGCTAAAATTGCCTTCTTACGTCAAACCAATGATGCTGCGCGTCATGAAGACGATAAGATATCGCAGTTTATTGGCCGTATCCTCCAGCGTGAACAACAAGTTGAAATCTTCAATTCAACGGGCTTGCACATTGCCGATACACGTCATTATACCCGTGTTGCTGCAACTGCAATTGCACAAAATGGCAATGAGCAATCTACTGGCTTTGAAGCGCCTGGCGCATTAACCGGTTGGGAGTTTAACTCACAGCTCAATGCACAAGAGCTAGGTCAAAAAGTGGCCAAACAAGCCATGGTCAAATTGTATGCTGAACATTGCCCTTCTGGCGAAATGCCCGTCATTATCGGTAATGGCTTTGGTGGCGTCATTTTCCACGAAGCATGTGGACATTTACTAGAGACCACATCTGTCGCTAAAAAAGCATCTGTCTTCCATGACAAAATGGGCGAGATGATTGCCAACCCTGTCGTAAATGCGGTTGATGATGGCACTATGAGCAACGAATGGGGCTCTATCAATATTGATGATGAAGGCATGGAAACCCAGCGAACTCAACTTATCAAAGACGGTAAGCTGACTAGTTTTATGGTTGACCATATGGGCTCATTAAAGACAGGTTTTGCACCAACAGGTTCTGGCCGTCGTGAATCATACAAATATGCACCAACTTCGCGTATGCGTAACACATTTATCGAAGCGGGTGATAGCTCTCTTGAAGCAATGATAAGTAGTGTGGAACGTGGTATCTATGCCAAGAAAATGGGTGGTGGCTCTGTTCAACCAGGTACGGGTGAATTTAACTTCGCAGTACAAGAAGCTTATCTGGTTGAAAATGGACAAATCACTAAACCTCTCAAGTCAGCAACATTGATCAGCACTGGGCCTAAAGTGCTCAAAGAAATTTCAATGGTTGGCAGCGATTTCGAACTGGCTGCCGGTATGTGTGGCTCGGTCAGTGGCTCGGTCCCTACTACGGTGGGACAGCCAGCTCTGAAAGTCGATAACATTCTTGTGGGAGGTGGTAACTAATGGCCGATCAACAACAACTTCAAAGTGCAATTGATCACGTCCTTGAACGTGTAACGGCATCTGGCGCTGAAGCCGATGTTATTGCCAGCGGCAGTAACAATTTTTCACTTAAAGCGAATGCTGGTGAGTTGGATGAATATAAAGTCACATCAGGCCAAGTAATTGGCGTGCGAATCATAAAAGATCAGCATGTCGCCACCAGCTACTCTGAATCTATTGAGCCAGCAAGCCTTGATATGATGGTTGAACAGGCATTACAAAATGCACTGTTCACCAAAAAAGATGAGCATCAAACCATCAGTTGCGTAAATAGCCAACTGACGACGAACAACCCAGAAATTTATCAACAAGATAATGCCTCAGTCGATGATAAAATCGCACTGGCCTTGGCACTCGAAAGTGGCGTCGTCGCTAAGCCTAATGCGACGTCTGCACCTTATAATGGTTTTGGTGAATCAGACAGCCAAGTGATCTTAGCCAATACACAAGGTACCCGCTGCTATCACCAAGAACGTTCAAGCTATTGCTACGCGTATACCTTGTATGAGCAAAAAGGTAAACAAGCTATGCATGGTGGTATGTCGTCAGGTCGTCGTTTCGATGAACTAGACCCAAGCTACTGTATTGAGCATGGCTATGAGATGGCCAAAGCTCTGCTTGACGGCGCACCGATTAAAACAGGCAATTACAGCGTCATTTTCGACCTAAGTTGCTTAAGTAATCTCTTTGGTGCATTCGGTATGTGTCTATCTGGCCAGTCTGCCATGAAAGGCATTAACCCATGGCGTGACTCCATAAACCAAACTGTCGCAAGTTCACTGCTGACTGTTTCTGATGTTGCTTATATTGAAGGCGGCTCTGCAATTAAAGCATTCGATAGTGAAGGCTTTACAACATGCGACACCATTTTAATTGGCGAGGGTCAATTACAGAGTTTGCTGCATAACAGCCATACCGCTAGCTTCTTTGGTATTGAAAATACAGCCAACGGTTCTCGCTCGGCAAAAGGCGGGTTAGGTGTGTCTTCACGTCATACTGTCATCGCAACGGGTACAAGCTCTGAAGCCGAAACGACTGCAGGTGAGTACCTAGAATTAGTTGAGTTGCAAGGCGTGCACTCTGGCGCTGATGCGGTAAGTGGTGATTTCTCATTTGGTGCGAGTGGCTTCCTTTGCCGCGATGGCAAGCGAGTTCAGCCTGTTCGAGGCATTACGGTAGCAGGTAACTTCTATCAAATGATCAAAGAGATTGATGCCGTTGGCAATACACTAACACACGATTATGAACGTGATTTTTACGCGCCTACTATACGTTTCAATAAACTGAGTATTGCGGGTAAGTAAGATAATCCTCAATCGTAAAACCTAAAAATGGGTGGTTAATAAGCTCTTACTCGTTAAGAGCATATAGCCACCCTTTTTTTACTCATTCTACTTTGATATTTAGCCAATCGCATTGTCAGGGTCAACTTGGCAATAAGTACTGTTACTTGCTCCCCCCAGCTCAGGTTCAAGAAAATCACGAATGGCATCGATAGATTCAGCTTCCCACATGCTTTGGCAAAGTGTATGTCTTTCTACGACAAAGGTTGAATGTAAACGCATGCCAGAAGGCGGATGCGTTAACGCCCCACCCGCTTTTTGCCAGAACAATTCGGGGTTGGTAATGTCGTGCTGTATAACAATAAACATGGCCTACCTCTATCTTGAACAACTTGTCTGAGAGAACACCTGACGATAGTAAGTATAGCCATAACAATCGTTATCAGGTTTAGGTCAACTCTCTAAATGCACGTAAGTACGCTTTTTCAGACTCAATGTATTCTAATGCTTTTTTGGCCCTATTCCATTCAGGGTAAAGCTCTCGGCGCTGTTGATTCAGGTGTTCGATGTATTTCTTTTGTTCACTCGTTGCAGGTGATTTTGTTTGAACCCTCTCCACTTCAAACATCACATGAGCTTCATTCACAATGAGATCAGCATAACGTTTAAATTTAAATTTGGTTAATGAGGGCCAAATTTCATAGTGTGCACTCAGCAATGATTGCTCAATGGGCTGTATTTCATCATTGAGTACCTGATACCAAGCATATGCCTGCCCCAACCTTTCATACATTACTCGCTCACGCTCAGTATAATAAAGCGGGGTTGTTTTCTCACTAATCACAGCTGAGATACCAGACATTTTTGTCGTATTGGATACTTGAGAGTTACTCAGAATAGCATCATGCTTTTGATTGCTGTTCACATCTGTTCTGCCATCAGTCTCAGGGATAACTAATCATAATAAGATTTTATGACTAATTTATTGCACTACCCTATATTCTAACGCCAGCTCTGGCTGTAACGCGATAATCCGCTGCTTAACTGTTTCACTCACCCCCGCTTTGCAATTGTTCTTAAAATCGAACATCACACCTTCTGCCTTACCTATTGTTGAAATTTTGCCTAATTTTTTGCTCACAATAAGGTATTCCATTTCAATGCGATCTTCTTTGATTTCAACAACGCGGCTACCGACAAGTAGTGTGTCAGGGTATGTGATAGGCAGCTTATAACGACAACTAGTCTCACTCAATACAGGGCCAACCTGCGTTTTGGCCAACTCTTCCATTAGGCCAATATGTGAGAAGTACTCCAATCGTGCCGTTTCAAAATAACGAAAGTAGACTACGTTGTTAACATGATTAAGTGCATCCATTTCTCCCCACGCAACAGGGATCGTTGTAATCACAGGGTAGTCATCCAATAGTGCTTTCATACTGCCATCCTTGAACGTGCATTGGTTTTAAAAAATTAAACAGCCGTTTACCTTAGAGTAATTAACCTAGACCGCCTTCAACAAATTTGCAACATTCGTTATCAAAAGCGAGATCTAACCAGTCCTATTGTACAAAGTTCTAGCACGTTAACTGGGTAGTTACATTGTAAGTTGAACAACATTTCTCCAGTTGTGACAACGCCGTGTAAAATTTCGGCGGGGAAGAGCTAAATGCCTTAATTTATAAGGGTTGAGCGGTAATTATAAGGTATGCTTAGCCACCTTTTTTTATAGAGCGGGCAACCAACGCGGTATGCTAATTGCCGTCTCTTATCTGGGTTTACCACCCACCGAAAGATGATAACTTATGCTTTACAATGACAATCTTCCAGTTCGCTACCCAAAGGGAACATTTGCAATGTGGTCGGTGTACAGTTTTACTGGCGCCTCTATTCTTGCTTCCATTATCTTTTCACTTCTGCTGTTCTTATCGATCGATGAAGATCCCGTCATGCAGATTTTATTTGGCGGGCTTGCGGTTATTTTTGAACTAGGCAAGTTTTTTGCGTGGTATGAATTTGGCGAACGCCGAGCACGCCGTAACTATACGGGCGCATTTTCAGCATTTGGGTTCTATGCTGTGTTAGCTGCAATATCAATTGGTGGCTCTGTTGGGGGGATCAACAGCGCAACTAACCAAGCACAAAGTCATGTGAACGTTCAGCAAAGCCGAGTTAATACCTACAATATGCAAATCGAAGCAATTGATAAGCAAATTGAGCTCAATAATGTTGCCGCTGAAAAGTATATCCAAATGGAGCGTATCGCCACAGGCGTAACACGTATTCAGCGGGAAAATGAACAATTACGTCAGCAGCAGCAGGCACTCGCAGCTGAACGTGACAACTTGCCAGTTGTAAACCAAGGTTCGGTTATTGGCTTAATTGACAGTTTAGCGAAATCGATGCAGATTCAAACACAAACGGCTCAATTGGGTTTGGTGATTTTCCTATCGGTATTACTCGACTTTTTTGCTGCTTTCTTTGTTGGCCTTATTGGTGAAGAGTTACGTTTTCGAAATCAATTCCGTCGCTTAAACCCTATTACTATTGATTCGTTTAGAAATAATAGTGAACCCAAAGAGCCGGAGTTTTTAACGCATCAGCAGCAGGCCGAAGGAGCCACCATACAAATGGAGGAGAATAAAGAGCCAGTAACTCCTGCTGAACCAGAAAAACCAAAAACACTTTATGAGCAGGCCATCGAAGCACTTACCAATAATCAGGTGAACTGCACCAAACGCGCTGTGACACGTCATTTGAAGGTTGGCAGCGATGAGGTTGATGATATTTTCAAACAGTTTATGGAAGAAGGCATCGTAAGTAAAAAGCCTAACAATCACTATCAATGGCACGGTGTCGCTGAAAGTTAATCACGTTAACGTGTATGCAAAAAAGCCCGAGTAGCAAACTATATCAGTTAAACTGCTCGGGCTTTTTTCTGTTTGTATATACCCAAGTTACTTCGGTATATATCGTTTTTCTTTAGCCTTGCTGACGATGGAAGGCCATCGCTTGTTGCAACACCTCTTGTGCAACTGGAGCTTCTTCATATCCCTGCACTTCCATGCCGCCATTTGCGCCTTTATAGTTGCTAAACCAAAGCTGAATAATGTCAGAGACACCGCTAAATTCACGGTCTAGCTGCTTCATTGACGTAACGTCCTGAAAGGGTGAGTCATTCGCAATAACAGCAATCAGCTTATCGTCTTGCTCACCGTCATCTAGCATTTTCAGCACTCCAATCAAGCGAGCTTGCACCACTTCTCCACGAGGTACAGCTTGACCAAGAACAATGACATCTAATGGGTCACCATCACCACCAAATTCTTTTGGTAATGCGGTTTGAGGAATCGTGCCATAGTTACCAGGGTAACCTAAGTAGTTCACAACTCTTGGCTTGCCTTTTTTAAACTCCCAAATCACTTGATTAGTATTGTCTTTATTTAGCTCCCACTTTGCAGATGTCCCCGTAGGGATCTCAACAATGGCATTTATTGTACCTTCCGCGCTCATTGCAGGAAGTGCCATTAAGTCATGACTCGCCTCGATACTAAATTCATCTGGCGATAACAATGCTTTACTGTGGTTTACCGCTTTATCATAAGCCAAGCCATTTGACGTGGATGCTGTTTTATAACGTAACATGTAATCTAATTTGCTATTACGTTTGCTCGCCTTCGCTAGCCCTTTATCATTGAAAACATCAAACTGCCCCATTTCAGTAACCGACTTACCTGAACCACCTAAATTGGTATCGGTTAAAGCCAAAATAGCCTTACTGTTTGCTTCAATAGCTGCCAGGTAGCCTGCTTGAGATTGCAAGTCAAATTGGTCTAAATCAATATTCTCGCGTAATGCTTTTGTCCAATAGAATTCTAAAAATGGTACAGGGGCTTTAGGCTTATCCCAGCCAACACCACGAGAGAAATACATTAATGCCCTGTACTGGTCATTCGAAAAATTCTGTAAGCCTAACGATGTAGGTAAAACATCGGTACCGATGGCTTCACCATCTTGGTTGAATAACCAAGTATTTTTATCCACTTCCATCTGCTGCCAAAATGCATCCATTGTTTCAAGCGCTCGGTAGTCTTGATCAACAACAACATTCACTTTAAAGGCTGCACCACCTCCTTCCATATGCCAAAAAGTATTGAAGGTATGATGGCCATCCGTTAGATACAAGTTGTTATCTGGCGCAATAACCACTGTTTTCATGTCACCCTTTTCTTTACCAACGGATGATTCACATAAGAAAGAGCTTGGAATATTAGGGTGTGATTGTGAATTAAAATCAGTAAGTCCCTTCTGACCATTCGCTTCACACACCTCATCAAACTGCTTTTTAACGTCATATTGAAAACGCCCCAGTTTATAATAAACCTGATCGTAGCCAACTGAGGGTTGAGTGGGTTTTAACTGATGTAAAGTAGCACCTATTACGTCCCCCTGCTTGACACCCTCATAGTCTTCAGCAAAAAGTGGAAAAGAAAGTAATATGGCTACAGAGGAGAGTCCAATTTTATTCAACACATTCATTTTTTAGTTATTAATCCATCAATTAAAGTTATACAAAATATACGAGCACTTTTTGACAGATTGATGAAACAATTGTCAACAAGTGCTTGGCACATTAAACTCTTGTTAATAATGGAATGAAGTTAACTATAAATTTATGACAAACCCGATTATGGCGATTCTTACATCGCTGCTGTTAATATCAAGTGGTGTACTTACTGGTTGCAGCACCTCTACTAACATTAAAGCGGTTGAAAAGGCATCAAGTTATTCCATTCCAATGGCAGACAACACCAAACTGGCTTCAATTGCTTCCCCTTTCGTAAGCAGTAACCCAGATCTTACTGGATTTTACCCTCTCGATGACGGTCAAGAAGCATTAATGGCGCGACTTGCCATTATTCACGCAGCAGAAATAAGTGTTGACCTGCAGTACTATATTTATCGTAACGACGATACCAGCTCTTTACTCACATATGCTTTATATCAAGCCGCCGAGCGTGGGGTAAGAGTTAGAATTCTCTTGGATGACATGCAATCTCGAAATGATAATGCGATGGCATCTTTGTCTAGTCATCCAAATATTGATATTCGACTGTTTAATCCTTTTGAAAACCGAGATTTTAAACTGTTTGGATTTATCGGTGATTTTGATCGTTTAAACCGCCGTATGCATAACAAAGCGTTAATCGCCGATGGTACTTTTGCCATCACTGGCGGACGGAATGTTGGTGATGAATACTTCTCAGCAAATGGCGCTATTGATTTTGGTGACTTTGACATCCTAACCTTAGGTGAGGTTGTTCCAGACATCGCAGTACAATTTGATCTTTATTGGAATAGTGCTCCCTCTATACCCGTTGAAGCATTAGTCAGTAATATCACACCACCATCGAGTAACGATGTCGAACAATGGGAAGCAACACTAAGGGATACCTTCGAAGGTTCAAGTTACACCGAAGCACTTGCCGAGTTGCCTTTAGTTAAGCGAATCCTCAATCAGGCAATTGACTTCTACTGGGGAGAAGCTGAACTCTATTATGATACACCCTCTAAAGTGTATGCTCCCGAAGAAAGCACCTTCTTAATGCATGAGCTTGGTAATGTTATAGATCGTGTTGAGTCTGAGTTTTTACTCATCTCTCCCTATTTTGTTCCAACAGAAAAAGGAACTGCAACACTTATTCGTGCAGCAGAGAATGACATTAGCGTCACCATCATTACCAACTCACTCGCATCAAATGATGTCTTTGCTGTACACGGCTGGTATTCTAAATACCGAGAACAATTGCTTCGTTCTGGGGTAAAAATATATGAAGTGAAAATTGATCCTAGTGTAAAAAAGAATCACTCTTGGCTCGGTAGTTCTCGTACTAGCCTGCACGCAAAAACATTCATCATTGATAGAAAAGAAGTGTTTGTTGGTTCATTCAACTTCGACCCCCGCTCTGCATACATCAATACTGAAATGGGCATTCTATTACAGTCACCAGAATTTTCAGCCGAAGTGTATAAAGATGCAGATCTCAGCCTAAGTAAGAGCACATACCGATTGGCACTCGATGAAAATGGTGATATTAAGTGGCACAACGACTTTCTAGGGACAAGTTATAAAACTGAACCAGATGCGAGTATCTGGCTACGAATGGGGGCTTGGCTATCTAGTATTCTTCCAATAGAAGATCAGCTCTAAAATGCTTACTAAAAGCCATTATGAGCACAATAAAGCAAGCCTGTTAACCAATGATTTCTCACACAATCGCGGGTATTTTTACATTTAAATGAAAGAATTGTAAACGATGCCTTACCCGATTAAACTTATCAATTAATAAAATAGGTTAACGCTAATTACATATGGGTTCCAAGTTTAAAGTTTTTATTGCCTTGCTGTTTGTGCTAACTATTGGCGCTATTCTCGGTTGCAACAAGCCTACAGCTTCATTAAAAACGGTCAGCCAATCAATACCATTTAACAAAGATACGGAGCTTGCTTCTCAAGCATTGCCCTATCTTAAAGCGAACCCAGAACTCACGGGGTTTTACCCTTTAGTTGATGGGCAAGAAGCCTTATGGGCTCGTTTAGCTCTTATCGATTCAGCACAACAAAGTATCGATCTTCAGTACTATATATACAGCGATGACAATACCAGTTCGCTACTGACATATACACTCTACCAAGCGGCTGAACGAGGGGTTAGAGTTAGGTTGTTACTGGATGATATGCAGTCACGTAATGATAAAATTCTTGCCTCACTCTCTCGTCATCCGAATATTGAGGTTCGACTGTTCAATGCATTCAATCAACGCTTTTTCCGGATTTTTGGGCTCAAAGATTTTGATCGCCTAAACCGTCGAATGCATAATAAAGCATTGATAGCCGATGGGGCGTTTGCCATTACTGGTGGGCGAAACATAGGCGACGAATACTTTTCTGCTAATGGGTCGATTGATTTCGGTGACTTTGATATTCTGACTCTTGGCCCGATCGTTCCTGATATTTCAGCCCAATTTGATCTTTATTGGAACAGTGAACCAGCTTCCCCTATTGAGTCGATTATTAAAAATATTGATCCCCTTTCGCCAAACGATGTCGTTCGTTGGGAGCGTGCATTAAAAGCTGCATTTAAGGGGTCTGACTATATAGAAAAATTTTCTGACTCTCCTCTAGCACAACACGTTAAAAATCAAACTATCAACTTCCATTGGGGCGAGGCGAGGCTCTACTATGATTTACCATCAAAAGTCTACGCGCCTGATGAAACCAATTTAATGCTTCATGAGCTGGGTGAGACACTAAAAAATGTCAACTCTAAGCTTCTGCTGATATCGCCATATTTTGTGCCAACAGAAGTAGGGACAGCCTCATTAATTAAAGCCGCTGAACAGGGCATTGAGATCACTATTATTACCAATTCATTGGCATCTAATGATGTATTTGCCGTACATGGTTGGTACGCGAAATACCGTAAAGATTTACTCGCTGCAGGTATCAAACTCTATGAAGTAAAAGTTGACCCCAGCCTAAAGAAAAAACGATCATGGCTCGGTAGTTCACGTACAAGTTTACATGCTAAAACCTTTATCATGGATAACCGGAAAATCTTTGTAGGATCATCAAACCTTGACCCTCGCTCTGCCTATTTGAATACCGAGATGGGTGTACTCATTGATGCTCCGGGCTTTACCCGGTTGCTCTACCGTGGTTTTGAGTCGGCATTGAAAAAAGGCACCTATCGACTTTCACTCAATCAAAACAACGATATTGTATGGCATAACGACCTGTCAGGTGCCTCTTTTAATTCAGAACCTGACGCCAGTATCTGGCTTCGAATAGGTGCTTGGATGGCTGGAGTCTTGCCGATAGAAGATCAACTTTAAGGCATTCGAGAAGTATATTATTTAGAGACTTTTTCTCTAACCATTTTTACGAAAAAAAACCATAAAAAAGCCCTGAATGCTTACGCTATCAGGGCTTTCAAGTCATCACAGTTAAAGCCCTATTAACAAGAAGATCCTTTGACTGATGCCATTGCCCCTTTACCTACACCTTCATAGGCGAGTACATCTAACGTTTTACCGTCAGCGACTAAAGGTGCAACCTGCTCGGCAATATAATGCGCAAGTAGCTCTACTGTTGTATCGGTATCAAGCATTTCAACCTCTGCGCGTGAAATTGCTAACTGGAACTCTCCCTGAGGAGCGGTATAGCGAAAGCCGAAATGCTCGCTGTCAGAAACGTCTTTCGCTGCAGGACTTAAAGCAAGTGCGCTAACAGCACATTGGTCTTCAGCACTGCCAAGGTAAATATCCGTCCAGCGTTCAGCCCAAAGCTGCTCAAGTTGGCTATCGCGCTTGCCCTCAACAATCAGTTCGATAGGTGAGCGATGACCATGCGCAATGCGCTGACAGTTTCCATCATGCTTTTTCAAACCATGCGAGTAATGGTAAAGAGCACCATCGATATTCTCATGGCGAAGGGTTATTTCTAAGCCCTGAACATTTTCGGGTAATTTACCCTTGAGTACCTTGTACACATGCTCAGTCACTGACTCGATAGTCACATCGGCTGCATCAATAAAACAATACGCTTCATCGGGGCAATTTAAGTACATGCTTTTGTCACCGCGAAGTAAATCAACCGTTGAATAACCAGCCTTACTTTGGGCGACACTAACGGCCTGATTCAAGCTTGGGACAATTAAACGATGATCAATATACTCATCCACAATCTGCTTGATCTGCTTCTTAACCCGACTGAAATCAAGCACCATGCTCATTTCATTTAATTCGCCCGACATCACCACATCGAGAATCCAACTCTCCCCCACCATACCTCGCTGTTCACACAAATAAGAGGCATCGATGACGGTAAGATCTCTAACAAATAGCTTCAACGTGAAGTCCTTACTGATAATGGTTGTCGTTAAACTAGCAGGGCATTATACGCAGCTAAACATGGGAGTAAACAGCCAGTTAAAAACGATAGTTTGCGCCTAAATAAGCAGATGTTAGTGTTTTAAGCTGAGATTCGACTTTCGCACTATTACCTTGCCCATCACTAAAGGTCCATGAGCGTCGGTCTGAAGGTAAAGCGGTATGCTTAACCCCCATCTCAAAATCCAGCCCTTCAGTAACTTGCCAAGCGACGCCAGCTTGAACACCAAACGCATAACCACTCACATCGTTACTTTGACCAGAGTTTGATTTAGACTCTGCAGATGCATAGCCAATATGTAAACCAGCAAAGGGTTTAATCTTTTTATCATGGCGATAAATGTAGTCGGCATTTAATAAATGCAAAGAGAGATCTGTTTCTAGCTGGTCTTGCTGATTAAATTTAGAGGTTGATTCATGATGTTCATAGCTGTAATACACCCTGTTCTTGCTGTTCTTTGTGTACAAGCCGACATCAACTGCAACAAACGCCTCGAAATCAGAGTCTCCGGCATCTACCGTGTTACCACTTAGCGTTATGCTATCAGAGTTCCCCATCAAGCTCGCACCACTTCGAAGTCCAATAAAGTACTTTGATGTTGGGGCAATAGTATCCACATCCATTGGGTTTGCTTCTGCTGACTCATTACACATTGCTGTTAATGGCAAAAATGAAAGCAACACACCAGCAGCTGTCATCCTTTTTATCATGTATTTTACACCTATTGGGTGGCTGCATAGCGATACCTTCAAAAATGATACGTTAAGGTATTAACACGCTATGCCCTATCAAAAATAATAGGGCAATTTTAATTCAGATTAATAATCAATACCATATAATCCCAAGTAAATTATTCACGAAGCCAAGCGATAGCATCGAGTGGCTCTTCGAAAAACTTCACCTCTCCCGTTACAAACCACCCACCGACTTTACTCATAACTTCTTGCCAATCTTGATTGCCATAGATTGCAACTTTGTGGAATTTTTTACCATGCTTCAAACCAAGCTTGAGATCATCCCAAGCAGCATGTAACTGCCAACCTTCAAAGTCTGTACCATCGATGTAAACGTCAACAATCGGGTTATCTATACCATCTAACGCTTTATCAATAAGCGGGGTTATTTTTTCATAATCTTGATGCGTCAACGTCCCTACGGCTTTGAACTCCATAAACACCTTGTCATCTACTGTATCAATCTCTGCATAAATACCATGTACATAACTCATCGACGAACCTCACTAAAATGATTCGAGCATACACTCTCAGCTATGACACAAGTGTAGCCGTTCTCTCACAACAGCAAGTATATGTAAGCAAAGCAGCATAAGGTGATTGAAGAAAGGTTAATTTTATCAAGGAGAAAAGGGAGGAATAGCCCCGTAAAATACAAATTACTCTTACGGGGGGGAAACTTGCTTAGTGTATAACCATCGCCTCAATGGATATTAGTTTTTCCTTGCCAGTATCTTGATACTCTTGATGACTGCTGAAAGCCACGACAATAACTTCGATTTCACCGGGCAACTGCTCAATTAATCGGTATATTTCATCAAGTTGCTCATCGGGAATAAGGGAAGAC
The DNA here is from genome assembly GCF_050336715.1 of Photobacterium makurazakiensis. Classification (NCBI taxonomy): domain Bacteria; kingdom Pseudomonadati; phylum Pseudomonadota; class Gammaproteobacteria; order Vibrionales; family Vibrionaceae; genus Photobacterium; species Photobacterium makurazakiensis. The sequence goes on along the minus strand of NZ_JAKJSJ010000022.1, from coordinate 83,297 downwards.
AACCTCACTTCAGTCTGAATAATTTCACTTAATTGATAGCCATTTCTATGGAGTTCTAGCTTCAATGAATTAATTTCATCCTGCACTTGTGAAGCTAAGTCACATGTTTCCTTGGAGTTGGAAGGTCTGCTACTCGGACGAATAACAGTCACCTCATCGGTTTGAGCAAACAGACAGGCTAGCGGCCATTTTAAAAGCGGGAAAAMTTCATTCGAACGCCCTAGTTTCATTAGCTGCTCCTTCTTAAATAATTRAACCCATAGCTCTAATAAAAATAGTATTAAAATCCTAATTTGTAACTTTTTTGCTGCTGATATATTTAACACCAACGCCTTACCTGCTGACAATACGCGCGATAATCATCACCAAACATAGCTTCCAATACCGCTTCTTCAGGCTCAATTTGGAAACTGTTGATAAAAAACACAAAGACTATAATCATAAATAAAGCTGAAAGCGCCGACAGATAGAAAAAAGCAGCAAGTAATAAGCACAGCAATCCTAGGTACATAGGATTACGTGTATATTGATAAATCCCCGTCGTTACAAGTGTTGAGGCTTTGTGTGGGTGCCTGGGGTCAACGGTTGTTTTCACTTTTGCGAAAGACATTATTGCCGCTAAACCAATGACCGTACCGAATAGAAGAAAGAGGAATATAATTGCCCTTTGCCCTATAAAATTAAATTCTACCAACGGCCAGTAAATCGAAAGCATATACATTGCCCCCAACGTAAAGACTAACACTAACGGTGGTGGTAATCGCAAACTCATAGCGCCTCCCATGCGTCACTTCCGATTATTTAGATATAGCAGATACTCAACTAACCTCAAGATGCTCAAGTCACAGTTTTGATTGCGTGTTTGATAACAGGCAGATAAAATCAGCACCATACCGTTACCGCCAAAGCCTTTTCTCACTATGTCTACGCAACACTTAAAGTACCTTCAGGGTTACCCTTCACCACTATTGGATCAAATTGATCATTTAATTAAAAATGACAAATTGAAAGATTACTTACTTAAAAAGTACCCAACTGGGCACAGCATTCAGTCAGAAAAAGCACTCTATAACTATGTTATTGAACTAAAAAATGCATACCTTAAGAAGTCATCACCTTTAAGCAAAGTTGCTTATGACAGTAAAATCCATGTTGTTAATCACGCACTCGGTCTGCATACCTTTATATCACGCGCTCATGGCGGAAAGTTGAAGGCTAAAAATGAGATTCGTATCTCTGCCATTTTTAAGCATGCCCCACTCCCTCTGTTAAAAATGATTGCTGTGCATGAGTTAGCGCATATCAAAGAAAAAGACCACAACAAAGCTTTTTATAAGCTCTGCTGCCACATGGAGCCTGACTATCACCAGCTGGAGCTAGACACTCGACTGCTGCTTACCCAGCTTGATCTTGATGGTCCTATTTATGCCAGCTCCTAACGATTGCACTCATAAGTAAGCAATGCTGAGCTGCGTGATACATAAATGGAGAAGCTTAGGGTATATGACTGAAAAAATCTGACATTTGCCAGAGTTTTCCCTACAATAGTGTGCTAATAAGATATTTAGGTGTTTACATGAAAATTTGTGCTGTTGAGCTACGAAGCAATGAGGCGATTATTTGCCTTCTAACAAAAGAAAATGGTCTATTCGACATCCCTGAATGCCGTTCTCAAAAGTTCATCATGCAAGATATGCTAGATAATGAGCAAATGCGTAAATTCCAAGCGACGTTTGCTAAATTACTAGAAGACTACCAAGTCGATCGCGTTGTTATTCGTACTCGTGAAACTCGTGGCAAATTCGCGGGTAGTGCAATTGGTTTTAAACTTGAAGCTGCAATTCAGCTTATTGATGGTGTTGAAGTTGATTTCATGACCAATCAAGACATCAAACAAAAAATGAAGCGCAATCCTCTATCAATTGAGTTCCGTGCAACCGGCCTACGCCAGTTCCAAGAAGCGGCATTCACAACAGGTTACGCTTACCTTAGCTAATCAGCTGTTTAGGCTCAATTAAGCGCTGCGGTTAGTAACCTATACCCTCTTTTCTTTCTGGAAAGAGGGTATTTTTTATCCCGCGACCTGTTGCCCCTTATCTAAATACGCTTTGTATAAAATCAGAGTAACTTACGTAAATATACTTTAGCCTTTTATCGCCCCTGCCGTTAAGTCAGAAAATCTAAACAATAAAAAATACCGTTCAATTCACAAAACCAAATAAACATTAAATTTCAACAATCAGAACAAAAAGATACAACCTTTTTAATATCAATAAGATAAAGCAATAAAACAGAATTCGATAAATCTCGCTAATCACACGTATTCATAATAGTAATTATATTAATCCCACAAATACATGATAAAAAACACTGTATATTTATCGGGTAACTTGAAGCTGCTCGTATAAATTAACCCATACTTTTTAAATGGTGAATTAATATGAAAAAAATCTCCACCTTCATTATGATTGCGTTGCTAGCAGGTTGTAATTCATCGAGCAACAACACTGACGATAAAACACTACCACCAAGTACACACCTGCCAGAGATTGAGGTACCAGAAAAACCGCAACCTCAATTGCCGCCAGCGCATTTACCCGATGGTGATATGTCACCCGATCGTCCAATGCCAGATACTTGGTATCCCGAAGCCTCTGCTCGTTACGGCATGAGCATTGCTTCACTACACCAAGCTTGTAGCTTTGAAGGTAACCACCCACAGATTTCAGTAACAACGGCTTGTTACTGGCAGAATGAAACACTGACGATTACTTATAACGCCGTGAAAGAAACAGCGGATGATGACCCCGGCCACAGTAGCACAGATTTCAAGCATCAGTTTAAATGGGTTATTGATCAGAATCATATTGATGCAGGGCGAATTTGGCCTCAATCTAGTCACCTTGCAACAGGGCTTGCTGGAAGTGACACCTATGTTAAGTACGGTGATACGTGGTATTCCCTCGGTTTTTGCCAGACAGAGAGTTGTCAAGAAGATGAATTTGATTTCATTGTTCACCCACTAAACATCATTGTTAATGACAATCATATTGGTTCTGATGGCACACCACTTGATGGTGGCAACACTGAGTTTTCGATGGATTCATATAAGAATACGGAAAGGCTGTTCTTTGTTGTTAACTTTACGCATTCGAATAGCGGCAAAGAAGAAGACAGTTTCTTGATGATGGAGCCAAGCTATCCCGCAATCATTTATGATGTATTAAGCCCTGCCTTTGGATACTAAATAAACGCGAAGCCATTTCTCTATAAAATATTAAAGCGTTTACAACCATCGCAGCTACAGTACTGAAAAAGCCAGAACAGTGATACTGTTCTGGCTTTATTACATCGACCGTGAATCTAATTTAGTCCATTGTCGGCATCACAAAACTGCTGCTGTGTTGCTCTAGGCGAACACTTGTCGGCCAACGGCTGGTTACTGTTTTCATTCTAGTGTAGAAACGTACTCCATCGTTACCGTGTACATTCAACGGCCCAAATACTGAACGTTTCCAACCACCAAAACTATGGAACGCCATTGGTACAGGAATTGGTACGTTAATCCCTACCATGCCCGCCAGTACATCTTCGCTGAACTGGCGTGCAGTTTCGCCATCTCGAGTAAAAATAGCCGTACCATTGCCGTACTCATGGCGGTTGATTAACTCAAGACCAGTCTGATAATCAGGCACGCGCACAACGGCTAATACCGGACCAAAGATCTCTTCTTGGTAGATTGTCATTTCTGGCGAGACACTATCAAACAATGTAGGGCCAACGAAGAAGCCATTTTCATGACCATCGATACGAATATCACGACCATCGACAACTAACGAAGCGCCCTGCTCTACACCAGAGTTGATGTAATCACAGATCTTCTCTTTATGCTGAGCAGAAATCACTGGACCCATATCATTTTCAGGCCCTTCAATTACACCTGGCCCAACATTCATAGCACCGATTTGGCTTGTTAATTTGGCGATTAGTTCATCTGCTGTTTCATCGCCGACAGCAACAACAACAGATAACGCCATACATCTCTCACCAGCGGCACCATAAGCCGCCCCCATAATCGCATTCGTCGCCATATCTAAATCAGCGTCAGGCATGGCAATACAATGGTTTTTCGCCCCACCCAATGCCTGACAACGCTTGCCATGGGCTGATGCGGTTGAATAAATGTATTCTGCGATTGGTGTCGAGCCTACAAAGCTCACGGCCTGAACTCGAGAGTCGGTAAGAAGCACATCTACCGCTTCTTTATCACCATTAACAACGTTAAATACCCCATCAGGCAAGCCTGCTTCTTTCAGTAATTTGGCCATCATAATCGCCATCGACGGATCTTTTTCCGATGGTTTCAGTATAAAAGTATTACCCGTTGCCAACGCGATAGGGAACATCCACATTGGCACCATCGCAGGGAAGTTAAATGGTGTAATCCCAGCGCAAACACCTAGCGGCTGCATTAATGAATGGCTATCAACGCCAGTACCAACATTGGCTGAATGCTCACCTTTTTGTAAGTGCGGAATACCGCAAGCAAACTCAACCACTTCTAAACCACGGGTTACTTCGCCCACTGCATCTGAATAGACTTTACCGTGCTCATTAGAAATTAACCGTGCCAGCTCATCCATGTTTTGTTCAAGTAACGCTTTAAACTTAAACATCACACGAGCACGCTTTAGTGGTGATGCTTTTGCCCATGCAGGAAAAGCTTTATCGGCTGCTGCAATAGCTTCGGCAGTTTCTGCAGCAGAACTCAGCACAACCTGACGGGTTTGCTCGCCTGTCGCAGGGTTATAAATTGGTGCAAATCGCTGGCTATGGCTTTCGCTGATCTGACCGTGGATGAAATTTTGTACAGTTTCCATTTTTCGCTCCTGAAATTATTTTTGTTCTTGGCCGATTAATAACCCAGCTTCGCCAGCAAGTTGTTGTAAATTATTGAAGCCTAAAGAGGCATAAGTCATAGGGTGAGCGATGGCTGGGTCTTGCTCTGCCTCAACCACTAACCAACCTTGGTAATTCGCTTTTTTTAACGGTTCGAAAACCGCAGGGTAATTTACGCAACCATCACCCGGTACCGTAAACACACCATCCAATACTGCATCTAAAAAGCTGGTTTTGCGGTTTATCACATCCGCTAGCACATCTGCGCGTACGTCTTTGGTATGCACATGATTAATACGGTGGGCCCAGCGAGTAGCGACCACCACTGGGTCAGCTCCTGCAAATGTTAGGTGTCCAGTATCAAGCAGCAAACCAACATCTTCTGTGGTGTAGTCCATCAGGTTATCGATGTCCTCTGCACTTTCGATCACCGTTCCCATGTGGTGGTGATACGCAACCTGTACCCCTTGGCTCTTGGTGTATTTGGCAAATTCACTCAGCTTTTTACCGTACTCTTGCCATTGTTCTGCTGGGAATTGAGGGCGTAGTCGCACAGGGGTATCCTGTTGACCATGAATGCAATCGGTCACTTCAGCAAAAACCATCACGGTTGCACCTAATTCGCGCAATAAGATCAAATGAGATTGCACAGCTTCGATTTCTTCCTCTACCGAACGCGTCAGCAATTCACCCGAATACCAACCCGAAACCAGCTTTACATCATGGTTAGCCAAAATAGGGCCAAGTACACTCGCATCGCGTGGGAATTTATTTCCCAGCTCGAATCCTGTAAAGCCAGCTTGTCGCCCTTCGCTCAAGCAAGTCTCAAGTGGTGTTTCAGCACCAAGAGATGGCAGATCGTCATTAGTCCATGTCAGCGGGTTAATACCTAGTTGAACAGTCATACTACTTCTCCTTAAATTACTTGCTGCTGCTTGGCGAGTTCGTAACGCTTTCTGGCTTGGCGAACTTGTTCACGCTCAGATACTTCTGGCACAGCAACTTCCCACCATGAACCGCCTGATTCCGTCGTACTTAACGGGTCAGTATCTAGGGTGATCACATAAGTCGACGCTGCTTGCTTGGCACGAACCAGTGCTTGTTCCAATTCAGCAATATTCCCGACTTTTTCTGCTTGTGCACCCAGTGATCGAGCATGGGCGGCAAAATCAGTTTTCGGCGCACCTTCTTCGACAGTATTGCAATCTTTCAGCAGGTTATTAAACCCTGCACCACCACAAGCATGCTGTAAGCGGTTAATACACCCGTAACCTCGGTTATCAAGCACCACAAGCACCAGCTTTTGCCCAAGCATTACTGATGTTGAAATTTCTGAGTTCAACATCAGGTATGAACCATCACCCACCATGACAAAGACTTCAGAGTCTGGCTTTGCCATTTTGACCCCTAAGCCACCAGCAATTTCATACCCCATGCATGAAAAGCCATATTCAAGGTGATAACCCTTGTCATAACGCGTACGCCAAAGCTTATGAAGCTCACCTGGTAAACCACCTGCGGCGCAAACAACAATGTCTTTCTCGTTAGCAGCACGGTTAACCGCACCGATCACTTCTGCATCAGTTGGCAAATCAGTTTTACGATCTGTCATGGCAATAGACACTGTTTCGTTCCACTGCTGACGCAGCGATTCTGCTTTCGCCTGCCAGCTAGAGCTCACCTGCCAATCTGCTAACTTCGATGTTAATTGAGGCAGCGTGACTTTGGCATCTGCCACCAGCGGCGTACCATAATGTTTTGTCGCATCGAAACCATTGATATTCAAAGACACAATCTTTGCATCAGGCTTAAACAGTGCGCGCGAGCTAGAGGTAAAGTCTTGCAAACGGCTACCCACAGCAATAACTACATCGGCTTCTGCTGCTAATGTATTTACCGCAGCCGATCCCGTTACCCCAATAGAGCCAAGGTTAGAAGCGTGATCCCATGGTAACGCCCCTTTCCCTGCTTGTGTTTCACCCACCGGTATCTGGTAAGTTTCAACAAACTCTCGGAACTGCGTTAATGCACCTGAGTAATGAATACCGCCACCTGCAATCACTAGAGGCTGCTTGGCTTCTTTAATTAATTCAATAACTTCTGCCAGCTCATGCTCATCAGCCCCTGGGCGGCGAACACGGTGGACTTTCTCTTTAAAAAAGGGCAATGGATAGTCAAACGCCATCGTCTGGACATCTTGTGGAATAGCAATAGTCGCAGGGCCACACTCAACCGGATCTGTCAGTACGCGCATCGCTTGCGGTAAACTATTAAGTAATTGCTCTGGGCGAGTAATACGGTCAAAGAATCGACTGACTGGTTTGAAACAATCATTCGGGGTAATTGTCGCATCACTCCAGTCTTCGACTTGCTGTAACACCGGATCGGGTTCACGGGTCGCAAAGGTATCTCCCGGTAACAGCAGTACTGGAAGCCGATTTACATGGGCTAAAGCCGCCGCTGTTACCATATTCAGTGCACCGGGCCCTACAGAGGTTGTCGCTGCCATCATTTGCTGACGGTTATTTGCTTTGGCAAATGCAATAGCACTGTGTGCCATCGCTTGTTCATTGTGGGCACGATACGTTGGCAAAGTTGCATTAGCGTGATAAAGTGCTTCGCCGAGCCCTGCCACGTTGCCATGCCCAAAAATAGCGAATACGCCAGCGAACATTGGTTGAATTTCACCATCGATTTCAACTTTTTGAGCCTGAAGGTACTTTACCAGTGCCTGAGCCATCGTCAGGCGAATAGTGTGAACAGTCATGATTTTTCTCCTAGCCGCGCTGACGCCATAGCGTGATGAGGTTATGGTAATTTTGCTTGATTTGCTCAATCAGCCCCGCATCATCAATCTCGTTGGCAAGCCATAACCGAGATGGCTGACCAAAGATGGTACGCCCAACCGCAAACCCCTTAACAACATCGTTATTTGCAGCAGCATTGAAGCCAGCTTTCAACTCATCTTCCGGCGCATCAAGGCCAAGTAACACTACACCACGACAATGGTTATCCCGCGCTTGGATCAAGGCATCAACCGTATTCCATGATTCAGACGTCATCGGTGGTAGTTTCCACCAATCAGGTTTCACCCCTAAGTTGTAGAAACGCTGCATGGCACGAATGTATAACTCATCATTTCGCTCCATATCTGCAGGTAAAATCACTTCAAGCAGTAATTCATGCCCAGTCTTACAACATGCTTGGTATACTTCACGTACCTGTTTTTCTTGCTCTAAACGCAATGCGTGATGGTCATCTGGATGGAAGAAGACTAGGCACTTCACAACATGATCTAAAGGCCAGTCAATTAACTGAGATCCTATATTGCCGTGCTCTAACTCAAGCGGGCGTGAACCTGGTAGCTCGACAGGGCGGCCAATCCACCAGCCTTCTCCTGTTATCTCATTCAGTACATCTTGACCAAATGTACTGTCACAGAGTAAACCCGCTTTGCCAGCCAAACCTGCTTCTAGTGCAACTTCACAGCTTGCTTGAAGAATCAACTGTTTCAGTGGCTTAATACGAGCAATATCGGCATTCGCTTCGCGGGCCATATCAACAAACTGAATGCGGTGGTCGAAGGCTAATACGCAGAGCTCATCCCAGTCTTTATCTCTCGTCGTTACACGATGAAGGTGATTTAATCGCTCATCAAGATCTGGTCGTGGAACCTCATTGGCACGAATCAAGTAATCATCCAATTCTTCTTTAGATGGCATGGCAGGTGCGCAGCCATGACGAGAAACAACTAACGCACCGCAGGCATTCGCATAGGAACAGGCTTTCTCCCAGCCCTCTTCATTGAGGTAGCCACGTAATAGACCCGACATAAAGGCATCGCCTGCACCGAGCACATTAAGCACGTCGACACGCACCCCCTGTACGGTAATACCATCATCTAAGTCATTTGGAATATTATCAGTAAATACAGAACAGCCTAATGGACCACGCTTGCACACTAATTCAGCTTGGCTAACCGCTCTAACAGCCTTCAATGCATCAAGGGTGTCTGTCGAACCACCTGCAATATGAAATTCTTCTTCCGTACCAACAATGAGATCAAATAAGCCCAGTACTTCTTGAAGTTGAGCTGTCACTTTCTCAGATTCAACAAAACGCGACTCACCGTCTCCCAGCGAAGTTAACCCCCACAAAACAGGCCGATAATCAATATCAATCGCGGTTTTGACACCGTGTTTACGTGCATAACTTAACGCGGTTAATACTGCTTCTCGAGTATTGGGGTGTGATAGGTGAGTACCCGTAATAGCAAGGCAACGAGCAGATGCGATATAATCTTCATCAATGTCATCAGCTGTTATTGCCATATCTGCGCAATTGTCACGATAGAAGATGAGTGGAAAAGTATCTTCATCTTTAATACCCAAAATAACCAAAGCAGTTAGGCGATCTTTATCAGTAATAAGATTACTTGTATCGACCCCTACTCGCTGCAGCTCTTCACGAAGAAAGCGCCCCATATGCTCGTCACCGACTCGTGCAAGCATGGATGACTTAAGCCCTTGCCTTGCTGTACCGTAGGCTACGTTACCTGATGATCCACCAAGGTATTTAGAGAAAGTGCCCATATCTTCAAGGCGGGCACCTATCTGTTGTCCATATAAGTCAACAGCCACTCTCCCCATACAAATAAGATCTAATTCCTTATTGTTGGTTTTCATCCTTTCCACTCCCTCTATAACTACCTTAACTAGCTAAGAACCCAACCGGATAATGACTAAATTGATTATCTGCGACTGTGTTGATTAAAAATCAAAACACACATCGTTTCGATACAACCACTATACGAAATATTCATTTCATTTCAAATGAAATGCGAAATGAATGAGTTTATTTGTGACCTAGGTAGCCTTTTTATTTCCAGTCGAAAAATCAGTAACAACTAATATCAACCCTTGCGAGACGAAAAATATTTTTCATAAGTGCACAACACTTATTTCACATTGCAACCACGAGCAAGCAAAGCAATAAAGATCAATGACTTAGCGATAAAGCAATCAATTCCCAATATTTATACCAATAAAAACAATAATTTATAAATATTTCAAAATGTGTTTGCGTGATTTCAGTGAGACGTAGTTAACAGATTTGTTATTTTGATGTCTTTTGGGGTGGTCATTTTTCAAGCTCAGACTTATAGTCGTTAACATAAAAACAATAAATTTATTTCAATTTACGCGAATAGGCTTTCTGAACAAAATTTTCGTTTAAGAAAGTTGATTGCACAATAACACCGTACTTTGTGAAATGAACATTTCACAAAATAAGATGGTGTAGTTACCAATAACAAGGAGGCAATAATGCCATCACAGAAGCATGGATTTACTTCTCTACTCACACTTTGTATTTCAACAACAAAAAAACTATCCAAAGGATTTATACGTAAACTTGCTTTAGTCGGCACCGTTGCCCTACTTGCTGCTTGTGGTGGGGAAGAAGTAGACAGTAACGTTAAGCGTATTGGTGTTGCTATTCCGAATTTTGATGACACTTTCTTGGTGACCATGAAAGATTCAATGGAAGAATATGCAAAAGAGTATGATGATGTAGAGCTTATTTTCGTAGACGCCAAAGAAGATACGGTAAAGCAACTTGGTCAAATTCAAAACTTCATTATCCAACAAGTTGACGGCATTATTCTTGTGCCAGTAAATACCGATGCAACACAACCGATGACTGACAATATTCAAAAAGCGGGTATTGATTTAGTGTACCTAAACCGCCGTCCTTCTTACCTACCAGATGGCGTTTCTTATGTTGGTTCAGAAGAACTTCGCTTTGGTGAAGAGCAAGCAAAGTATGCTGCCGATAATACTGAAGGCGGAAACATTGGCATTATCATGGGAATGATGACAGTTGAAGCGGCAATTATGCGAACTCAAGGTGTTGAAGACTTTTTCAAAGATAAGCCTGAGTACAACATTATTCGCAAGCAAACTGGCCTTTGGCAGCGCTCTCAAGGCATGATCGTGATGGAAAACTGGATCAACTCTGGTGATCCACTCGATATCATCATTTCTAACAATGACGACATGGCGCTAGGCGCAATCCAAGCATTACGCGCTGCAGGTAAACTAGACGAAACAATCGTAATTGGTGTTGACGCCACACCAGACGGCATCATGGCAATTAAAAACGGTGCACTTGATGCAACTGTTTTCCAAGATGGCGCAGGCCAAGCTCGTGGTGCTCTTGATGCTGCAATTAACGGTATAAACAAAACTCCCCGCGAAAAAATCACTTGGATCCCTGCTGAGCTCGTGACTAAGGATAACCTTGCAGCGTTCGAAGCTAAGCAAGGTTAATAACCCCCCGCCCGCACTGACATGGTCTATGTGCTGAATCATTAGCACACAGACCATCCTAAAAGGAGCATAAAGCATGCACAACGTTGTATTAGAAATGCGTGGAATTACCAAAACATTTCCCGGCGTTAAAGCACTTGATAATGTGCAACTAACTTTGAAAGAAGGCCGAGTTATGGCTTTGATGGGAGAGAATGGCGCAGGTAAGTCCACTCTAATGAAAGTACTATTTGGTATTTATCAACGTGACTGTGGCACAATTCGTTATCTTGGGGAACAAGTTAATTACAATGGCGCAAAAGAAGCCCTTGAAGCTGGTATCTCAATGATCCATCAAGAATTATCCCCCATTCTCCACCGTAGTATTGCAGAAAATATTTGGTTAGGTCGTGAGCCCGTTAAAGGGCCATTGAAGCTCATCGACCACAAAAAAATGTACAGTGATACCTCAGAATTATTAAAACAATTAGACTTACACCTCGATCCTCGCACGCCAATGAGTGAGCTTACGGTTGCAACCATGCAAATGATCGAAATTTCTAAAGCGATTTCCTACAATTCAAAAATTATTATTATGGATGAACCAACTTCAGCCTTAACAGGAAAAGAAGTTGATCACTTATTTGAAATTATCGAAAAGTTAAAAGAGCAAGGTGTATCAATTGTATATATCAGCCACAAGATGGATGAAATATTCCGCATTTGTGATGATATTACCGTCTTCCGTGATGGCAGTTACATTGGTGAGCGTGAAGCTAAAGATACGAATAACGATGAACTTGTTCATATGATGGTTGGTCGTGATCTTGGTGATGTATTCCCTCCTGCAACGGCAAAACCTGGAAAAACACGATTAGAAGTTAAAAATCTTTCAGTTGATGGTGTTTTTGAGAATATCAACTTCAAACTCCATGAAGGTGAAATTCTTGGTATAGCCGGTCTTGTTGGGGCCGGACGAACAGAACTGATAGAAACCTTATTTGGTGTTAGGCAACATAATGTCGGTGAAATTTGGATTAACGGCGAGAATGTCGAAATAAAAACACCGCAAGATGCTATCAATCATAAAATGGCTTTTCTTACCGAAGATCGACGCCATTCAGGTCTTTATTTAATGCTCGATATTTTTGCAAATACATCCATTGCTCACCTCGATGCCTATCGAAATAAAGTGGTTAACGTGCTCGATGTACGTTCGATGCAAAAAGACTGTGAAAGCCAATGCACCAAGTTAAAAGTAAAAACACCAGGCATGTCTGAAACCATTGATAACCTTAGCGGGGGCAATCAACAAAAAGTCCTCCTTGCGCGCTGGATGCTCACAAAACCCGATATTTTATTTTTAGACGAGCCGACCCGCGGTATAGACGTCGGTGCTAAATCTGAAATCTATAAGCTTATGCGCCTGCTTACAGGCATGGGGAAAAGCTTGGTCATGATCTCATCTGAACTGCCTGAAGTTATTGGTATGAGTGATCGAATCTTGGTCATGCACGAAGGTCAATTAAAAGGTGAGCTAGACGGTAGTGAAGCCACCCAACAACAAGTTATGTCAATGGCTTTCAACTAAAGTAGCCATTAGCTAAACCAGAACAAATCAAGGAATGTTGTTATGATAGCTAAAATTCTTCAAGCGACGTCGGATCAACCGAAAGTCACGAGTACAAAGCGCTTTTTATCAAAGTACGCCATTTATTTTGTTTTTATCGCCATGTGTGTGGTGATGTCTATTTTGTCCCCTGTTTTCTTAACAGTCGCCAACCTTCTTAACGTAATGACACAAATGGCCAGTATTGGTCTACTTGCTCTTGGCGTGACCATTATCATTATTACTCGAGGCATCGACCTGTCATCTGGCTCTGTTCTTGCCGTTGCAGCGGTAGTCTCAGCAAGTACTGCACAAACATTGGATTGGGGGATGAGAATGTATCCTGCAATGCCAGAGTTACCTGTCATTGTGCCAATCCTTGTCGCACTTGCTGTTGGTGCATTATGCGGTCTTATTAATGGTGCTTTAATTGCTTACACTGGTATCCCTCCATTTATTGCAACCCTAGGTATGATGATCATCGCTCGCGGTGCTGCACTTCTCTATTCTGACGGTCGCCCTGTAAGTAGCCTAATTGATTCATATCAATGGATTGGACAAGGTACAATCGCAAATATTCCAGTACCTGTCGTGATATTCCTCGTTATGGCACTGATCACGTACATTTTGCTTAACTATACCCGCTTTGGTAAATACGCTTACGCGATTGGTGGTAACGAAACAGCTGCATATGTATCCGGTATTAACGTCAAAAAATACAAAATTTTAGTCTACGTATATGCTGGCTTACTTGCTGGTATTGCAGCGCTTATTCTAACTGCACGTATTAACTCGGGCCAACCAGGGCTCGGCGTGATGTACGAATTAGACGCCATTGCAGCAGCAACCGTTGGTGGTGTAAGCCACGCCGGTGGTATAGGTACGATACAAGGTACAATTGTCGGCACCATGATTATGGGTGTACTACAAAACGGCCTCGACTTATTAAATGTCTCTGCTTATTGGCAACAAGTCGTTAAAGGGTTGGTCATTGTGGTTGCTGTTGTTTTCGATATGAAACGACAAAAGAAAAGTAAATAATTAAATCAATCCCCCCCAGACATAGCTTTACTGTAGGACTTCACGTTGAAGCGCCACACTCCCCCAGGGTGTGGCTTTTTTTCGGTTGGAATATTCATTCCAGATAGGCATATAAAACAGTGATTATGAAAAAAATGTTTCATAGTTGAATTCAAAACCTTACAATAGATAATAGAATCAGCTTAGGAGTTAAACATGTCTGCCGCTACCAACCTTACTGAATTACAAGATCAAATTCGCACTCGTTATGGTGATTTGAGTAAGCGTTTACAACAAGTTGCTCGTTATGTATTAGACAATACTAATAGCGTTGCATTCGATACTGTTGCCGTTATCGCTAGCGAAGCAGAGGTGCCTCCATCGACGCTAATCCGCTTCGCTAATGCGTTTGGTTTTAGTGGTTTTAATGACATGAAACAACTATTCAGACGTAATCTTGTTGAAGAAACCACTAGCTATACCGAACGGGCTAAGTTATTCAAAGAACTTGAAGTTGAAGAGAGCTCGGCAGAAAAGCCGGCAATGATTCTACAGGAATTTGCCCGAGCGAATACACAAGCAATGAACCACCTGGTCGCTCAAACTCCTGAAGATAAGCTAGAAGAAGCAGTCGAAATCCTAAGTAAAGCTGACAATATCTACCTAATCGGCCTCAGACGCTCATTCAGCGTTGCATCATACCTAACCTATGCCCTGCGTCATCTTGAGCGACGCGCCTTTCTTATTGATGGTTTAGGCGGCATGTTTAAAGAACAGCTCTCAATGATTGGACCAAAAGATGCCGTGTTGTCCATTAGCTTTTCACCTTACGCTCAAGAAACTGTCACCCTTAGCGAAGTCGCTTCTAAAGCGGGTGCGAAGCAGATCGTCATTACCGATAGCCAAGTCAGCCCACTAGCGGCATTTAGCGATGTTTGCTTCGTTGTTAAAGAAGCACAAGTCGATGCCTTCCGATCACAATCTGCTTCTCTGTGTTTAGCACAAACTCTTGCTGTATCCCTCGCCTACAAACAAGATTCAAACAGAGATGTACCACTGGCACCAGACAGCTAAGCCTCAAATAACGCAACGCCATAACGTATATGTTCAACTAAAAAAGCCTCGCAGATGCGAGGCTTTTCAGAAAGAATGATAAGAAAATTAATGATTGTTCTGGGGGTACATTCCAATTCAAATTTTACTATCACTCAGGAACACGTTCACGTTAAAGCTTAATTGTTTTGCCGAGTTTCATTGACTCAAGCGCAGCATCAGCAAGCACAAGTGCAAACTCACCATCAGCACCACTACATTCAGGCTCTACGCCTTCCAGAACTTCAACAAAGTGTTGCCACTCTGCCACATAAGCAGCTTGGTAGCGCTCTAGAAAGAAGTACTGCGGCTTAGCTGCAATACATCCGTCTTCGCCCCAATGCTGCACCAAGTTTTCCTTTGCATTATGCGCTTGTAGCAAGCCCTTCGAGCCATGTAGTTCAAGGCGTTGATCATAGCCATAACCCGAACGACGGCTGTTATTGATGGTTGCAATTGCACCAGATGGAAAGCTCAAGACTAAAACGGCAGTATCAATATCGCCTGCTTCACCAATCGCAGGATCAACCATGCAGCTACCGTGCGCGGTGATCGACACCGGATCTTCGCCCATGATAAAGCGTGCCATGTCCAAGTCATGAACGGTCATGTCTCGGAACATACCGCCCGATACTTTAGTATATTCTGCTGGTGGTGGTGACGGGTCTCGCGATGTAATCACTAACGATTCTGGCTGACCAATCACACCTGCATTTAGCTGGTTTTTCAACGTGCGGAATTGTGGATCATAACGGCGGTTAAACCCAAGTAGCATTGGTACATCATACTGCTTAACTGTCGCTAAACAATCTCTAACGCGACTGATATCTAAATCAATAGGCTTTTCACAGAAAATAACCTTGCCATGTTTGGCTGCAAGCTCCATTAAATCGGCATGCGTGTCAGTTGCAGAACAAATACAAACCGCATCAACTGCTGGGTCTTCCATTGCTTGTTCAATACTTTGCACCATTGCATCGTATTCTTGTGCCAATTTATTTGCCCCTTCAACATAAGGGTCAATAATAGAATACAAACGCGTTTTAGGGTGACTCGCAATATTTACTGCATGTACCTGGCCAATCCTGCCAGCTCCAAATAGAGCTATATTAAACATGACTTACTCCTTAGCCGGAAATTAATTATTGGTGTTTTCTTGCATATTGATCTTCATTAATCCATTGATGATCATCTTCCCAAGTGAACAACCATTTACGCGTTGGCCCCGCCATTACATTTAGGTAATAACTGTCATAACCAGCGATGGTAGCCACAGGGTGATAACCTTTTGGTACTTGGACAACATCTTTGTTATACACCGCCATGCATTCATCCAATGAACGATCATCGGTATATACACGCTGCATACAGAAGCCTTGCTCAGGGTTCAAGCGATGATAATAAGTCTCTTCGAGGTAGGTTTCATTTGGCTCTGAATCTTGATCGTGCTTATGGCTCGGGTACGAACTTGTACAGCCTTCGTCGGTGTACACTTCAACCACCAGCAAGCTATCTGCATCTTTATAGTCAGGCAAAATGTTATGAACATAACGTTTGTTATTACCCACACCACGCTGTTCAGCATCAATATCATCAGGCTTTATTAAGCGAGTCGGATAATTACCTTTACCCGGAGCCTGACAAACCGCGATTTCCAATGCTGTATTTGCTACGACCGAAATTGACTCACCTTTGGCAACATAAACTGCATACGGTTTTTTTCGCTCAAACGGCCCCATTCGATCGCCAATGTTCTCAAATGTGTCATTCGCGGTTGTCACTGTGGCAAAACCACCAACCAATACAACGCATACTTCATTGTCACTGGCAGGCAATTCAAGTTTTTGTCCGGTTTTAAGCTCATACGCCTGAAAACCTACATAGCCCCACTCTGCCGATTCAGGGGTAATGGTTTGGGTATTGCCATGCTGGTCTGGCGTTTGATATTTGGAAAGCAATTTTGACATGATCCGTCCTCGCCGTCTGACATGGTATGGAATTTATTTTCCAAAAATCATAATCGAACGAAAAAATCTTTTCAAAGCAAATTTGAAATAAATAGTTCATTTTGTGGGCGAGGTAACACGCTGAAAACTTCATCAATTCCGCGTAAATAATTGGCATAAAAAATGGCTCTTCTGATATAGAAGAGCCATTTTTTTAAATGATTTCGAGTAACTAAGTTGGCTTATCTTGGGTAATATCCCACCGCAACTAACTTGTTATCTAGAATACGGTAGTAAGTGTGTTTACTTTCCACTTTTCCCGATGTCGGATTAAGCCAAGGATAGTTAATTTCGCCGCGGCCAGTTTCTTCAGCCAATTTCAGCATCTCCTCTATCATCGGCTTTCCCTTAATATTAAACACCTTGCCGACTAAATTTGGTGTCGCGCCATGAGCAAGAAAAACCCCTGTCCGTTTATCTAACACAAAAACGTATAAGTCATTTTTTACGAACTGACTATCATGATGATTAAACTCGGCCAAGGCATCTTGCTCATCATTGATTAACGCTTTAGTTGCTTCATCCAAGAACCCCCTTGCCTGATAGTCCGTTGAACGAGATGGGTAGTAACCTACAGCCACAATAGCATCTCCGATCCGCTTGAACATCGTTCGCTTAGGTTCACCTCGACTATCAACAGGATTAGTCCAATAATACTCGACAGTACCACCTCCCTCTTGCTTAGCGATTTCTATCATGTCTCGAAAGAAAAGCTTTCCATGCATGTCTGCCGTATTTGTTACATTGTCACCTACAAGCACCGCTGACGAGCCGCCACTAGAAAGAAACACGCCATCGATATCGAGGCTGAATACATACAACTCTTTATCGGTAAATCGGGATTGGTTAGAAAAATCTGATATCGCCCCTGCCCCTCTGCTCTGAACATGTGATATAGCCTTATCTAACAACTTCTGAGCTCGTCGTGCATCTTCAGTAGTAATTGGTGGAGAAACTACCTGTGTACTCTTCTTTGATACTTCCTCTACATCCAATGCTACAGCTCGACCAATAAACACAATGGACATTACAATAATGACTAAACTACTTACTTTATTCATAAACCTACACCAAGCAATTAATAACCAACCAAAGACGGTAACCAGAGGCTAAGTTGGGGGAAGAATGCAATCAGGAACACTCCGATAACAGATGCAATTACAAACGGGTGGATCCGTGAGGTAATTTGTTCAACCGTCGAGCCGCCAATGCCCGAGGCGACAAATATGTTCTCCCCTAATGGTGGCGTCGCAAAACCAATAGAAAGTGCACACACCACCACAATGCCAACATGCGTTGGATCAGCGCCAAGCATATACATAATGGGCAGCAATACTGGGACAATGATCATTATCGCCGCCAAGGTTTCCATGAACATACCGACAAACAACAACAACATAATGGTGAGCGCCCAAACCATGTACATATTGTCTGTCAGGCTCAATAATGAATCGGCAACGACAACGGGTATTTTCTGTTCAATTAACAGACGACCAAATACCGTGGCTGCAAACAAGATGAGTAATACACGACCAGTAATCCAGGTCGTTGTTGTTAACGACTTGATAATGCTCTTAAACACTAATTCGCGGTGAAGGAAGAAACCAACAAATAGTGAATAGAATATCGCTACAATGGCTGACTCCGTTGGTGTGAACATACCACTGTATATACCACCAAGAATCAAAAAGGGCGCCATAATTGACCATACACCTTTACGTAGTGATCCTCTGATATCGCCAAATGACCAGTCTTCAGTTAATCCTTTATAACCGCGTTTCTTGGCAATGACATAATTAGTAAATATCAACGTAGAGGCCATGATCAACCCAGGTACAACACCTGCCACAAATAACTTTGGAATAGACAATGACGCAAATTGACCATGCTGGGCAACCGCTTCAGGTGGCGGCATTAACCCCATTGCAGAGATACCGAAAATAACAACGGGAATTGATGGCGGAATTATGATCCCTAGCCCGCCAGATGCAGCTGTCACTGCCGAAGCATAACTACGTTCATAGTCTCGTTTCACCATGGCAGGAACCATTAACATCCCCACGGCAGCCGTTGTTGCAGGCCCAGATCCTGAAATTGCACCAAAGAAAAGACATGCTACAACCGTAGCCGCTCCTAAACCGCCTGTTACAGGTCCAGCCAAGCTTTCGGCAATATCGACCAACCGCTTTGAAATTCCAGCTGCCTCCATTAATGCACCCGCCAGTACAAAAGCAGGTAATGCCATCAGTGGGAAATTCCCCACCGAAGTAAACGCAATTTGCACTAATGCTATCGGGTTTTTGTCGAGTATCAGGTATGCCGCCATCGAGGCACCTGCCAACGACACCGTAATTGGCGCACCTAAGATCAGCAAAACTAGAAAGCCGCCGAATAAGATAAGTGTTAGATAATCTTCCATGGTTAATCCCTAGCCTTGGTTTATGCCGCTGATTTTTGGACTTGGAGCTTCTGCATTTTCTTCAGCTCTTCTGCTTCGGGATCAATCGCTTCAACGCCTTTGAACAAACGTTCGTAGTTATTCCACAAAATGCGGATCGACATTAAAGTAAATGCAATTGGTAAAATCATATAGAAGTACTTCATTGGGATACCTGTTGTTTGAGACTTCCAAAACAGGTTCATTTTATTGAAGACARAATCGTAACTGAGGTATACAAAATAAGCGTTAAACGCAACCCATAACATGTCTGCAATGGTTTCGCTGATGGTTTTTACGATAGGAGGAAAGAACTTAAAATGGAAACTCACTCTATTATGGGCTGACATTTTGGCGGCAACTACAGCCCCTAAATAGGCAAACCACACAAACATATACGTCGCGACTTCATCTCCCCACGGAATAGAATACTGAAAAAATTGTCGTAATAAAATTTGGGCGAATAATAGCAAAACAAAAACAGCAAGGAGCAAACAGCAGGTATATTCTTCAACATTATTTAAATGCTTTCGGATACTTTGCATGACAGTCATGTAGCCTCCAATCGACTTCAATTCCCAACTTAGTTATTTTTAGTACTTCCATATTTCGATTAAGTTAGGGGGCTAAGTGGCTCCATGCTTTATTCAAATGCCAGCCACTCGAATAAAGCATGTCATTAATGGTGAAATGTGAAATTAGCGGCCCAGTAAGGCCAGTGTTTCATCCAGTTTATCCTTGCCACCAATGCTGGCATAAAACTTCGGCCACACTGAGGCTGTCACTTTTTCGATCCATTCTTTTTCATCATTAGCAGGGTCGGTAAATACCATGCCTTTTGCTTCTAAATCTTTACGTATTTTGCCTTCTGTCTGTTGCAAGTAAGCAAAACTGTGTTCTGTTGCTTCTTTACTGGCTTCAAGAATCGCGGCTTGCATTTCAGGTGTTTGCTGCTGGAAGATTGATTCACTAATAATGAGAGGCTCTAGTGAGAAGATATAGCGAATATTGGTAACGTACTTCTGTACCTCATTGAATTTCATCGCATAAACTGTGATGTACGGGTTATCTTGTCCATCAACAACGCCTTGCTGTAAGCCTGTAAATGTTTCTGACCATGCCATTGGGGTTGGGTTTACGCCCCAAGCCTGATATGACGAAATCATAATTTCATTACGCGGTACTCGGATCACCAAGCCTTTTAAATCTTCAGGAGTCGCTACAGGACGTTTTGAATTTGTTAGCACACGAAAGCCAGAATAAGCCCAGCCGATAATCCGAACACCAGCATCACGTAGTGTATTATCCACCAGCTCCTGACCGACTTCGCCTTGAGTCAGTAATTTCGCTTCATCGGCACTTTGGATAACATAAGGCATGGTTAATAAACCAACCGTTGGCGAGAAAGGTGTGACGTTATTAATGGCTAAGATTGAAAAATCAAGTAAGCCTATTGCGGCATTATTCACGGTATCTTGTTCATTACCTAACTGACCGTTGGGAAACAAATCGACCTTCACTTTACCATCAGTTTTTTCTTCCAAAAGTTCGGTAAACTTAGTGCCGAGCTCCCATTGCGTGCCACCAGCGGCATCACCGATTGCCATTTTAAAGTTTTTAGCCATCACAACAGGTGATGAGACGGCAAGACTGACAGCAGTAATAAAGGGTAAGAGTTTGCTTTTCGTGAACATAATAGTCGTAACCTTTTCTATTTTATCGCGTTAATTGCGAAGTATTTAAAGGTGACCGCGGAACAACGTACATAGACATCCAGGTCATTATTGTTTTATGTGTATTACGTACAGCAGGGTATTTCTTTTTAGAGTTACAGCACTTCATCTTGTAAGTGATACCAGCGATATAAGAATCGCTGACCAAATCGCCTGAACGGCGCAAAGGCTTCTGATTCAACAACCTCTCTCACGTTAGGGAAAGGTAATTTGGACTGAAAAATAGGTAAGTCGAGATCTTTGCCATCACCCGCAATCCATTGTGCAAGACGCTTTCCGGCTTGTGCCGAGTACATAACGCCATTGCCACCATAGCCAAGAGCATAATAGATAGACTCTTTAGCGTCTGGCTGGTAAATACGTGGCATCATATCGTGGCTAACATCTACCCAGCCCCACCACGAATAATCCACATCAATACCAGCAAGTGATGGAAACTTTCGTGCAAGATCTGCCCGTAGCATTTGCTCATATTTTGCTTCTGGTGCTGCGCTTCCTGTAATTGCACTTCGTGTACCGATTTGGACCCGGTTATCCGGCAATAAGCGATAGTAATGACGCAAAACTCGGGTGTCGGTAATCACTTGATTTGTTTTAAAGTTACACGCGGCCAACTCCGATTCGGATAACGGGCGGGTAACAAGTGAATTAGATAAAATAGGCAGTAAACGGTTTTTTAGTTGTGAATGCAGCCCTTGAGAAGTGTAACCTCCTGTCGCTACCCCCACCGCTCTTGCTCGAACGATCCCACCAGGGGTTTTCAAGTGATGAACGCCATTTTTGGTTTCCCAGCCAATAACGGGACTTGCAGGGTGAACGGTTGCCCCAAGCGCTCTCGCTTTCTTCACATAACCGAAGGCTAGCTTTCCTGCATGAATACCTATTCCTTCGGGTTCATGCATTGCACCTGCCGCTTCTTCATCACCTACGTAGATCTTCTTAACGGTATCAGCATCTAAGATCTGTGCATCGTAATTGAAGGTGTTGCGAAGTAGTTTTGCTTCTTTTTCCAGTGTTGGCATCACCTTGGCACGGTGTGCGACATATAAATGGCCACCATGCTGCGGTTCACAATCAATGTCTTTAATTAAACCTTTAAAGGTTTCCATGCCATCGAGACACTCTTCATGCATTTTTAATGCAGTGTCTACCCCCCAGCGCTGTATCCATTGTGAACGCTTTAATCGACCCGATGCACACTGTGCCTGTCCACCATTTCGAGTGCTACAGCCCCAACTTGCTCTATTTGCTTCCAATACAGTCGCTTTTATACCGTACTGCTCTGCCAGGTGTATTGCAGTGGTTAAACCGGTATAGCCAGAACCGATGATCACAACATCAACATCAACGTCGTTGGTGATAGGGCCATCATCAGCAGGCGGCTCACCCGCAGTATCTACCCAGTAAGTCGGGGCATAATCGGCACCGTGACCTGGCGTTTTTTTGGTCAGAGGATCATAAGTAGGATCATATTTATTTCGCGCTTGCGTTACCCTTTGCTTCTCTTCCTGTTGCTGCTCCTTATTAGGAGAACGCAATTTTTCAGCGAGAGTGTTCATATAAAGCTCCTTAGTGTCAACGTACTAACTTCGGTATCTACATAAGTGCTCAATTATTTTCAAAAAAGGCAGGGCGATCCTTACGGAATGCATTTTTTACTTTGATTTTGCCGTCTTCCAGAGTGAAAACATCCACCATACGGGCTTCAATTCGACTACCATCAGGCTTCGTCGCACAAAATGTTGACTCCGAAACCGCGCGATCACCACTAATGAAATGATCACCATCAAGCCAAGCAGCATCTGGGAAATTACGCCATACCTGTTGAAAGCTTTCACGTACAGCTTCTCGGCCGGAAAAAGTATTACCTTGCAGATCAGCGCCTGCAGCGGTGTGGAAGATACAATCATCTGTTACGAAACTCATTAATGCATCAATATCATGGTTGTTCCACGCATCACTGAATGCCTGTAAAAAATCAACATTGACTTCATTTTGGGTGCTTACAACAGACTGAGTATTCATTTTTCTATCCTTATAAAAGTAATTGTTACTATGACCTTTCAACTAACCACTGCAATATAAATGTTAAATTTTGGTTAATTTATATCCCTGTAAAAATGACGTCAATTAGACTTATTGATAAACGAGACATCGGGTATTACTTTCCCAACAATGAAGTAATGACACCTAAAGCAGCACAAGATCATGAGCCTAGACATAAATATTCCGTCTTAATCCACACTCTCTTGCTACCCCATCACCAACAAAGCTGGCACTTTCTCGAACCGCGATTACCAATAACTGGAACAAAATATCTCTTTAACATAAATTTAACTTAACACTAGGCGTAAAAATTTTAACCGTCAACAAAAAACACTTAAATGAAACAATTTATTCCAAAAAATGATAGTGGGAGCAATATTCCGGGGAGAATTTAAAGAACAAGGAAGGATGAAAACTCAGAAATTAACGAACAGTAGCTCCAATCTGATAGTGCTATTGCTACTTCAGCCAGAACCTCTGTCAGCTGGCATGAAGCAGCTATCAAACATTACGCGGTTTCTTTCTCTATTGGGCCATGTGCATAAAGTTCGCAAATGATCATGTCGGCGCACTTCTCGCCTATCATGATGGCTGGAGCGTTCGTATTGCCTGAAGTAATAATCGGCATAATAGATGCATCAGCAACTCTTAACCCATCGATACCAAACACTTTCAATTCATTATCAACGACAGAAAAATCATCATTACCCATTTTGCAGGTACCTACTGGATGATAAATTGTTTGGCTATATTTTCGAGCGGCGACAAGTAACTCTTCATCCGTTTCATATTGATTGCCAGGCACATATTCATCACTAATCACTGAGCTTAATGATTCAGCTTTAGCAATACGACGGGCAGTCTTTATAGCATCAACGACTACGCGCTGATCTTCCTTTGCTGATAAGTAATTAGTTTGGATTGATGGATATACAGCAGTGTCTGGGCTAGTAATTCTCACTCTCCCCCTGCTTTCTGGGCGCAACTGACAAACTGAGGCTGTAAAGGCTGAGAATGGGTGAACACCATCTCCAGGCTTATCAGCACTTAATGGCTGCATATGAAACTGAATATCTGGACGAGATAAACCTTCACGAGATTGTGTAAATATACAAACTTGACTTGCAGCTAAGGTCAGCGGCCCTGTTCGTGATATTGCGTAACGAACCCCCACCGCAAGTTTATCTAGCGAATGCCTCACCTCATCATTTAACGTTTTACAGCTTGTTTTAAAAACTAACCGTACCTGTAAATGATCTTGCAAGTTTTCACCAACGCCTGGAAGGTGCTTAACACACTCAACACCAACGGACTCTAAATGTTCACGATCTCCAATACCTGACGCTTGGAGAATTTGTGGTGAACCAATCGCCCCTGCACTCAGAACAATTTCTTTACGGACAAAAGCCTGTTTTAGTTTCCCTTTATGCTTGAATATAACCGATTGTGCGCGATCGCCGAGAACACCTACTTTGGTAGTATGTGCATGTGTAAGTATCGTTAAGTTAGCCCGCTTTTTCGCAGGGTTCAAAAAAGCTTTAGCCGAGCTACAACGCAAACCTCTGTGAGCCGTTTGCTGAAAATACCCCACACCTTCTTGCTGTGCACCATTAAAATCTCTATTTTCAGGAATACCTACTTCTTGCGCCGCACTAACAAATCGCTCCGCTATTTCACGACGTAGCCGAAGATCAGATACCTTTAGAGGGCCGTCACCGCCATGGTACGCATCAGCCCCACGAGACTGGCATTCGGATTTTTTAAAATAAGGTAAGACTTCATCGTAAGACCAGCCGTCATTTCCAAGAGCTGCCCAATCATCATAATCTTCACGTTGACCCCTAATATAAAGCAAGCCATTTAACGAACTAGATCCACCTAAAACTTTACCTCTGGGCCATTGTAAACGCCGATTATTGATACCTGCATCCTCATCTGTTTTATAACACCAATCAGTCGATGGATTATGCATTGTCTTGAAATAACCTACAGGTATATGTATCCAAGGATTCCAATCACGACCACCAGCTTCTAGTAATAAGACTGAAACGCTGGGGTTCTCACTTAACCGATTTGCTAAAACGCAACCAGCTGAGCCAGCCCCAATAACGACATAATCAAATTCATCAAATAGCAATACATTTTCACCCATCGACATAGTTAAACTCCACTTTATGAGACAAGACGTCTCAAAAAAGCTAGATCACTTTTTTGAAATTTACAATATTGATTATAAAAAAATCATTTTTTCATGATCAAACACCCACAGTTAACACTTTAACCTTCACCTTTAACATAATTGCAACAACAATAAATCCGCAGTTATTGACAGGTCTTATGCACATATATAAGGAAATGAAAATGGGTAGCAAACTAGATAAAGCGGTTTCACGTCGTGACTTTTTTAATATCTCAGGGCGATTTGGCCTTACATCTACTTTAATTGCAGCATCTGGTTTAGGAGCTAGTATGACTTTAAGTGGTCTCGCCAATGCTGCAGAAAATGAACAAAAAAGGCGGACGAAAACAAAGCCAAAAGTCGTATTAAAGTTTGGTGCTTCTGGGTTTAATGAACAGAATTTAGATATTCAAAAGTCGGGGCAATTATTTTTTGCACGTGATTTGGAAGAGCGGACTAATGGTGCGATAAGAGTAGAGTTTCTTGGGTCAAATCAAGTTTGTGGGCAACTGGATTGTGTTAAAAAAACACAACAAGGTATCGTCGATATTTTTTCTGGCTCAACCCAAAACGCGTCAGCCGCAGCGCCATACTTAAACGTGCTTGATTTCGCTTATATGTTCCCTACTCGCGCATCCATGTTTCACTTTTTCTATGACAACCGAAGTGAAAAAGTATTCAGGGAACCTCTAAGAAAAAAACACAACATTCAATTCTTGTTTACACACTGTGACTTACGCGGCGTAATGCTCGGCTCAAAGTGGAAAGATAAACCATTAGTCACTTCTCTAGACGATCTAGCTGGAACTAAAAACCGTGTAACAGGCACTCAGCTTGGTCGTATTGCTATGCAGTTACTAAAACTAAACCCTGTTCCTGTCGCGTGGGAAGAAACACTCGATGGCTTACGTCAAGGTTTATTAGACGGCGCTGAAACATGGATGAGTGCCGCTGCATACTCAGGGATGTCACCTGTTATTTCACAAGCTGTTGACCTTCGCATGTTTGCCGGAACAGAAAGTACTGCAATGAACCTAGATGTATTTGAAAAACTTGATTCTAACTTACAAGAGCAGGTTATGGAGTCAGCTTATTGTGCTCAAATATTTACTCAAGGCATGAATGAAGGTGCCCAAGTCGAAGTTGTTGGGGCCTACCCCAACCCAGCTAAAGAGACTATTTTCGGCCAACATAACATCCGGGTAGCCACCTTATCAGATGAAGAACGTGCTAGAGCTGAAAAAATGTGCTCACCTGAATTTAACCCTGAACCATGGGAAAAATGGCGCAACCGCTTAAATAATTGGGCTGGGGGTATTGATGTGTATAAAGAAATACATGGTATTGCCCGTGAGATCCCTAAAGGCATGGCCGTAGTTAATGTAAAACCAAAACGCTGGTGGCTTAGCTAAAACATCTAAACCAATCATTAAACATTGCTGTTTTACATGCTTTGTTTAATGGCATAATGTAAGGAAGAAACATGAACAAGGCTTATGAACTACCCGCCCCTGAAGATCATAACAATACCATCAAACTAATAAAGAGCGCACTATCTTGGTTAAATGGAAATATTGAAAAAACGGTGATCATCTTATGTTATTCAATGATGACAACAATTATTTTCACCGAAATTATACGGCGATTTGTCTTCAGTGTTCAGTCACCATGGAGCACCAGTATTCCGGTATTGCTTTTTCTATGGCTGACTTGGGTTGGCGCTGCACTTAATGTCAAAAAAAGAACTCACTTATCGTTAAACGAATTACGTATGCGGTTACCTTACACAGCCCAATTTGCCTGCATTATACTGGATGCGATTCTTTGGATTGTTTTTGCCGTTATCGTAATATTCTTCTCCTATGAGCAGGTCTATATTGCCTATGATAATTACGCCATTGTACAAGGTACTGATGATGTTATGCAGTGGTGGTTTTATCTAGCAACTCCTTTAGGCTGGAGCCTAATTATATTTAGGGTATTACAAAACCTCCGCGAAGATTACTTGAGGTTTAAACGTAAAGAAAGCTTCCTACTACAAACCTCAGTCATGGACTAACGGGTATTACTATGTCAGATAATTTATTAATTATGATTACTACTTTGACGGTCAGTGTCTTATTTCTTCTTGGTGTTCCTATTTTTTTGGTTATTGGCTTATGGGTAGTAGGTACGAGCATTATAATTGACTTTACACTGGCTAACATTGGCGTCACATTATTTGAAGGATTAAACTTTTTCGGTTTATTGGCTTTACCACTCTTTATTCTTACAGGCGATTTAATTAATGCTGCAGGTATTGCAAAGCGACTTTCAGATTTCGCTTACTCTAGCCTTGGCTTTATACGAGGGGGGATGGGAATGGCTGCAATAGGTGCCTGTGGGATGTTTGCCGCCATTTCTGGCTCAAATGCTGGTACTACTGCCACAATAGGATCGATCATGGCACCCGAAATGAAGCAAAACGGCTATGATGACCGTTTTGCTGCTGCCACAGCAGCATCGGGCGGGACAGTTGGTATCATTATACCACCTAGCATTATCTTCATTGTCTATGGGTTTATGATGAACTTATCCATCAGTGACTTGTTTATCGCTGGTATGCTACCAGGGACATTAATGGTTATCGCGATGATGTTTACCTGCCATATCATGGCTAAGAAAAATGGCTGGGGAACCGTTATTCCATTCAGAGCTAAAACCAGTATTAAAGCCGCAGGTAAGGCTTACTTAGGCTTTATTACCATTGGCGTTGTAATATATGGTATCTATTCAGGTAAATTTTCACCTACTGAGGCTGCTGCTTTCACAGTCGGCTTCACCATTATCGCGGGCGCTATTTTAACCAAAGAGCTAAGCCTTAAGTCGATACCAAAAATCATGTTAAGATCGGGACAGATCACTGGGATGCTGGCTCCATTAATTGCAATTTCAGTGGTAATGCAACAAATATTGTCATTACTTGGTGTTGGTGAAGCTCTTGATACCTTGTTGAATAATGTCGGGGGTTATTTCCCAATATTATTTGCATGTATGGGTATTGTTTTGTTTGCAGGAATGATTCTTGAGAGCCTCCCCGTCACCATTATACTCGCACCAATATTAGCTCCAATAGCGCAAGGAATTGGAATCGATCCAATTCATTTTGCCGTGATTTTTCTGGTGGGCGCTGCAATCGGCTTTATCACCCCGCCCTTTGGACTGAATTTATATGTAGCAAGTAGTGTGACAGGCATTCCATATATTAAACTTGTTCGCTATGTCATTCCATATTTTATGGCTTTACTCTTGAGTTGGATTTTGATTGCATTGCTACCAAACATTTCATTGTTTTTGGTTCAGTTTGGCTCAGCATAAATGACAAATAGGAATTAGTTACACTAACTCCTATATAAAAGTAATAAATACCGTTACTTTACAATCCTATCCTAACAACAACATTTTGAAGCCCAGCTCATACTTATAAGTGGCGGTTCAGTATCAATGCTCAGCCACTTATCGCTACTCACAAGTCAACAAACACTCCACTAGAATTATTCTAACACCGTGTATAAAAAGAATCGTTTACCCAATGTAATCACTTTTAGTGCCGCAATTTCTATAACAAGAATAAACAGACCAAAAAAGCAACATTTACACAACGTAAGCAACATGTAATGATAAGTTATTGTTTGTAGGAGGTAATACATGAGCATAACATCCAGTAATACAAATTCCACACTGTTGCGTGCTCTCAGCATTATTGATGTAATGCTTAAAGACAATAGGCCTATTACCGCAGCAGATATATGCCAGCAACTAGACATTCCAAAAGCAACAATACACCGAATTATCAGCCAACTTGAGCAAGAAGGTGTGATTCAAAAGGAACCTCAAGGCCGTTACTTATCGCCAGGGCCTAAACTGAGAAAAATGGCTATAGACGTCATATCACAGTCTGATGTAGGTGCTCCTCGTCGCGCGATATTACAAAAGCTGAGCCAAGACATTAAAGAAACATGTAATATCACTCTTCTCGATGGCCATGAAATACTTTACTTTGAACGAGTCGAGGCGAATTGGCCTGTGATGGTACAATTAAAACCAGGCTCACGATTACCTTTGCACTGTACAGCAAGTGGTAAGTTGTTCTTATCCCTTATGCCAAGTCATAAACGTCGCGCTATTCTAGCTAACATTCAATTAGAAGCTTGCACAAAAAATTCAATTACGAATATAGGCAAACTTGA
Organism: Photobacterium makurazakiensis; assembly: GCF_050336715.1. Lineage (NCBI taxonomy): Bacteria > Pseudomonadati > Pseudomonadota > Gammaproteobacteria > Vibrionales > Vibrionaceae > Photobacterium > Photobacterium makurazakiensis. Next base: position 53,739 of record NZ_JAKJSJ010000022.1, on the reverse strand, counting down.
AAAAGAGCTAGAAAAAATAGCTGATCAACAAATAAGCACTGATAACGAAGAGTTAATAGATGGTATGGTAGCTATTGCAGTACCGATTTATAATTCAGTTGGACAACTACAAGCAACGGTAGCAGTTCATGCACCAACAATCAGACAATCACTTTCTAGCCTTCTAACCCTTGCCCCAAAAGTCCGTGTTGCTGCTCAGAAGCTTGAATCAGCACTCGAACTTTAAGGAAGATAAAATCATTAACGATTGTATTTACCAACGAATACACGACGTCGCCTCAACAAGAATAGTACCTGTTGAGGCGACGCTGCGTTTAGGGCCTTAATTTATTAGTTTACGAGCACTAATCAAAGTCAAAGTCTTTGGTATAGGTATGACGGTATTGCTGAAAGCCATCAACAGTCTCACGCCGTGTTAACTGCTGCAGAGATCCATTTGCTAATACGCTTTCTGATGGTGAACGCTGATAATCGAATAAATTTGATGTTAGTAACAAGTCAGTTGAATCGTCACCACCAGCACTCAATTCAATATCCGTTTCTGGTGGTTGCTCAAACAATTTGTTGATATGTAAACATAACCCCGTTAAATCCGGATAAATAAGCCTTTCATTAACACCGCATTTATCAAGATCTTTCAATAATTGCTCTTTCATTTCAGGCAAAATTGGAATTTCATACATTTCATCATTGTTCGTAATTTCATTTTCGAAAGGAGTAAAACGCTGACCACTAGCATGATCATTTAATGATGGATGTATACTGTACCAATTACTTTGCGCCTTCACCCTTGGGAATGAAACAGGCGGTAGAAACACTTTCGTTTCTGTTTGTTCAAAAGGGTCACTCGCAAAATCGACTTTCTGGCGCTCATCAGCCTTAAGCACGTAAACATGTGGTTGGAAACCGGGTGTTTGGCATGCAAACCATAGTGCAACCAAAGGGTTACTACTCCAGTCGAGTAATCGTGTTTTTAAGCCATGATGGTGCGCTTCCGATAATAGGCCCCAATAGTCCATCTCTTGCGTTTCAAACTTGTTTCGCCCTAGACGATACAAATAATCAAGCATTTCTTTTTCTTTTGATATTGAATTTACATTTTCACTTTCTCTCGCAATAGACGGTAATAATGATTTCCGCTTATTTGGTTGCCCTCGAAATAACACCAATTCACCACTTTGGCTTATTTCATCAATAACCGTTAAGTATTTAGTTAATGAACCTATATGAGGTAAAGAATTCATACTCCCTCCTGAGTATTAATGCTTAACAACGTTTAAGAAATAAAACGCGACAGATAAACAACAGCCAACATATACATGGCAATAAACACAGCATTTCCGAGTAACAAAATAATTGGTTTCCAGCCGAGCTCTGATAGCTTTTCAAAAGAAGTTTTAACACCCAGTGCGGCAATAGAAATGACTAGGCACCACTTAGAAATATCGGAGCTGAGCGTGACAGCTTCAGGTGGGATCCACCCCATACTATTTACGGTCACCAACCCAATAAATACAACTAAAAAGAAAGGCACAATAGGCTGTTTAGATACAGCGTCTTCACCGCTCGCTTCCCTTGCCGAACGAAAGGCAAATGCAAACAGCACCACCACAGGCATTAACATGGCAACCCTAAACATTTTCGCTAACGTTGCAGAGTCACCAACCTCAGATGAAATCATGAACCCAGCACCAACAACCTGTGCAACGTCATGAATTGAGCCGCCGAGAAACAAGCCAGCTTCCGCATTTGTTAGCCCTAACACTGACACCACTAACGGATATAACACCATAGCAACGGTCGAGAAGCTGGCGACCCCAATGGCGGTCAGTAATGTGAAGTGTTCATTATCACGATTTTGCGGCAGAGTAGATGAAATGGCCATCGCCGCTGATATTCCGCAGATCCCCGTTGCGCCCCCCGACAACAAACCCAACATCGACGGTAATTTCAGTAAACGAGCTAACAACAAACTGAAACCAATAGTAAGTACTACTGCCCCCGCCAACGCAACCACACCGACAGCACCAATCGCGTTCACATCGCTGATTGCAATTCTGACGCCGAGTAACGCCACACCAATACGTACTAATTTCTTGGCTGACATCTCTATGCCAGGAATACATTTATGGTTATCAGATAAAAAATGAAAAGCGATACCGATTAATAAGGCATATAGAAAAGTGGGTCCGCCATATTGACCCGCGACAAATGATGCTGCCGCAGCTATCACACTACAAAGTAAAAAGCCGGGTAAAACGACACTCATATCACTAAATATGAGTTTAGGCCCTTTTGAGGGGCCGATATTCGACGCTCTGGTTGTCATTGCCACTGCCTCGCTTCATGTATAAAGGAGCCTGACCCAATAGCAGTCAGGCTCATCGAGTTACGCGTAATTAAACGTAATCTTTATACTTATCTAAGAAGCGTACCGGCGTAGATAGTGCGTCACGACGGAACGGGTCGCCAAGCTCTTGTGTACACATGATTTCAATGACAGTTGTTTTGCCTTCATTCATTTGCATGTCTACCGCTTTCTGTAGTGCAGGACCGACATCTTCAAGGCGGTCAACCGTGATCCCTTCTGCGCCCATCGCCGTCGCAATTTCAGCGAAGCTTTGGTTATCTAACTCTCCAGCAACAAATCGACGGTTATAGAAATCAACCTGGTTCTTCTTCTCTGCACCCCATTGGCGATTATGGAAGACAACCGCTGTTACTGGAATGTTGTGACGTACACACGTCATTGTTTCCATTAGGCTCATTCCCCAAGCACCGTCACCCGCATACGAAATCGCTGGGCGATGTGGTGCCGCCGCTTTTGCGCCAATAATGGTCGGGAATGCGTAGCCACAGTTACCAAAGCTCATTGCAGCAAAGAAGCTACGTGGTTTTTCAAAACGGAGGTAGCTATTAGCAATTGAGTTGATATTACCAATGTCCGTTGAAACCATTACATCTTCTGGCATCGCTTTTTCTAATTCACGCAATACCTGACGTGGGTGCAGGTACTCACCACCAGAAAACGGCTTTTCCTGAGCATTCTGTTCAATCATATCAAGGCTGAACTGGTCACGTTCATGTGTCCATTCATCCAGCTCTTTCTCCCAAATCTCTTTCTCTGCCTGTACCTTATTAAAACGATCATCTTTCGTTGCATCACACGCAAGTGTTCTGCCTTCAAGACGCTCACCCAATGCAACAGCCGAAGCCTTAGCATCACCACAAATACCAACAGAAATCTTCTTCACCAAGCCCAGCATCTTGTGGTCGGCATCAATTTGGATGATCTTGGCATCTTTCGGCCAATATTCCATACCATGCTGAGGCAATGTACCGAATGGACCTAAGCGCGAACCTAGTGCAATAACAACATCAGCTTGCGAGATCAGTTTCATTGCCGCTTTAGAGCCTTGATAACCCAATGGACCACACCATAGTGGATGGCTTGCAGGGAATGAGTCGTTATGTAGGTAACTATTCACAACTGGCGCCCCTAGACGTTCTGCCAGTGCTTTACACTCTTCGATTGCACCCGACATGACGACACCGCCCCCAGAAATAATCACTGGGAACTTAGCCTCTGCCAATAAGTCAGCAGCGTCATTAAGGCTCTGATCACCACCAGGCCCACGATCAAGACGAGCAGGTTTTGGAATTTCGCACGTCACTTCACCATAGAAGTAGTCACGAGGAATATTCAGCTGCGTTGGCCCCATTTCACTCATCGCGCGGTCAAAACAGCGGCCTGTGTATTCAGCCATACGAGACGGGTGTGTTACATGCCCCTGATATTTAGTGAACTCTTGGAACATAGGTAACTGGTTACACTCCTGAAAGCCCCCTAACCCCATTGTTGTCGTGCCCGTTTCAGGTGTTATAACAACCACAGGGCTATGAGCCCAATACGCTGCTGCAACCGCAGTTACGCAGTTACTAATACCAGGGCCGTTTTGACCAATCACCACGCCATGATTTCCTGACACACGAGAATAACCATCAGCCATATGAGCTGCGCCCTGCTCATGTACAACTGGAATTAGACGAATGCCTGCTGGTGCAAAAATGTCCATCGCATCCATAAATGCGGAACCCATAATCCCGAACATATCGGTCACACCATTGGCAACCATGGTTTCAACAAATGCTTCAGAAGGGGTCATTTTAGTCGGGCCACTTACAACAGTACGTGCATCTAGTTCGTTCATTATCTGTATCTCCTTGGTGATGGATTCCATATCCATAAAGTGGAACTTATCGTTTCAATATTTCGAATTCAAAATAACCCTAGTCGGTCATTTTTTATTCGTCAACAAAAAACACATAATTGATACAAATTATTCCGAAAAGTGATACGAGGTCACCATTTTTACTATTTTGATATTCCGCTTTACCGCTAAGTGGGAAAGAATGCATTGTCGAGAAATCAGAAAAGCTGTCGATGTATCGACTCTCAATTAGATAATTAAGGAAGAGAGATGACAGATATCGCGATGTGTAGACCCGATCAAATGGTGTCAGTTAGGCAATTATTTGGAATTGATACCGATCTACAGGTGCCGGCTTTTAGCTCTCGAGATGATCATGTGCCTGAAATTGATCATGCTTATCGTTTCAACCCCGAAGTCACATTAGCCATTCTGGCTGGCTTTGCTCAAGATCGCCGTACCATGATCCAAGGTATGCACGGCACAGGTAAATCGACGCACATCGAGCAAGTTGCAGCTCGGCTGAATTGGCCTTGTGTTCGCGTCAACTTAGACGGCCACCTAAGCCGGCTTGATCTCGTGGGTAAAGATGCAATTGTCATTCGCGATGGTAAGCAAGTCACTGAATTTCAGGAAGGCATTGTCCCTTGGTCATTACAACGCCCTGTTGCGCTGATCTTTGATGAGTATGATGCTGGTCGACCTGATGTGATGTTTGTTATTCAACGAATACTTGAGCGTGACGGCAAATTCACACTACTTGACCAAAATAAAGTCATTCACCCTCACAGTGCGTTTCGCTTATTTGCAACGTCAAATACTGTTGGCCTCGGTAACCTATCTGGGCTTTACCATGGCACTCAAGTCTTGAACCACGCCCAGATTGATCGTTGGAACATCGTTGCCAGCCTTAATTATCTTCCTCCACAGGAAGAAGCGGCGATCGTATTAGCCAGAGTACCCAGCAAAGACACAACGCAAGGCAGAAAGTTAATACAACGCATGGTCGCATTGGCCGACTTAACACGTAAAGGCTTTGCTGCAGGCGATTTATCAACCTTGATGTCACCACGAACGGTGATCACTTGGGCTGAAAATTGCGAGATATTTAATAGCCCCTCGCAGGCTTTTCGCCTGTCGTTCTTAAATAAGTGCGATGAATTTGAACGCCCTCTCGTCGCTGAGTATTACCAACGTTGCTTTGATGAAGAGTTAGAAGAATCGTGGGTAATTCAAGCTGGAGAACTAAAGTGAAACCAATGGATCGCCAATATCAGAAAAGCCAAAATTTATGTGCCGCAGCAGCAAGAGCGTTGAGTAACGAGCCAAGGCTCCACTTTCGTGGTGACAAGCTTTACCGCGATCAGGAACTCGTTCCTATACACGCAGCACACCTTAGAGATAATACTTCCAGCACTGAATATGGAATCCTTCCATTTAGTCATAAACGGGGAAAAGTTGATTCAGTCTCGCTACGATTACTCCACTGCAATGAAGACTTACACCAACAGTTATGCCCAAAAGAACCAGTAGCGAGGCTCATATTCGAAATACTTGAGCAGTTTCGTTGCGAGACACATGCCCCAGAAGCAATGCCAGGCATGAAGGTCAATATCGAGGGAAATTTCCAGTCTTGGAGTAAAGAATTCTATGCATCTGGCTTAACAGAAAGCCACTTGGGGATCTTACTGTTTACCGTCGTACAAATCGTTCGCTCCCGACTATACAGTAAACCCATTAACCCGCAGATAGAAGATCACATAGAAGCAACCCGTGCAGGTATCGTTCCGCTAGTCGGTATAGCTTTAGCCGGATTACGCCAATATCGCGTCAATCAGCAAGCTTATGCTGAACACGCTCTTTATATCGCTTCAGTCATCAATGAAATGATTGAAGATGAACGAGCGTTGCACGCAGTTGAAGACAAGAATGATACCGATGAGACTATCTCAGCATTTTCATTGCTATTAGACTTTGATAATGAAGAAAGTGTAGCAATGGCGACTGTGGCTAGCGGAAGAAGCTCCACCTTTCATGATAGCCATACAGATTACCAAGTATTTACCTCTCAATATGATCGCGAAATACACGCAACCAAACTCGTTCGCAAAGCACTCTTAACAGAGCTTCGTCAGCAACTTGATGAGCGTATTCAGCAGCAAGGGGTGAATGTTAAGTTACTCTCTCGTCAACTAGCCGCGATCTTAAATAAACCTGAGCGTGATGGCTGGCTGTACGGCGAAGAAGAAGGCTACATCGATGGACGTAGGCTCAGCCAGCTCATCAGCTCCCCCAGTGAAACTCGTGTTTTCTGCACTGAATACTATCGTCAGCGGCCAAACAGTGTTGTCAGTTTTTTAATTGATTGCTCTGGCTCGATGCGCGAACATATTAACCATATCACTATGTTAGTGGACGTCATGATCAAAGCACTCGGTCTAGCTGGGATCAGCAGTGAAGTACTTGGTTTCACCACAAATAGCTGGAATGGTGGTAAAGCCTATACTGATTGGCTAAAACAAGGTCGCCCTTCTCTGCCTGGGCGATTGAATGAATGTTGCCATTTGATCTTTAAGGATGCCGAGAGCAACTGGCGACACACACGCAAAGATATTGCCGCATTATTAAAAGCAGATTTATTCAAAGAAGGTATAGATGGTGAAGCTGTACATTGGGCATGCCAACGACTTTACCAACGTTCAGAACAAAGGAAGCTGCTCTTTGTTATTTCAGATGGCTGCCCAATGGACACAGCAACAAACCTCACTAATGATAAGTACTACCTCGATAACCACCTTAAAGACATCGTTCAGCGTTACGAAGCAAGCAACGAAGTAGAAATATACGGACTTGGCGTCGGGTTAGATCTTAGCCCTTACTACCGCCACAACCTTGCTCTCGATATTGGCGAATCGATTACTCAGGAGCAACTCAATGAAATAGTGACACTTATTGCCCAACGTAAGTAAAAATAGCGTTGAGAATAAAGATTGCTAGATAAAGAAAGAACAAGCTGCTTAATACACTAACTACTGTGACTCAGTAAGTACTATTGATATCTGGCAAGCCATTTCATAACACGCGCTTTATCACGCTTTTCATATACCTCAATTGCTGACAATAGTGCTGAATCGAAATTTTTTTCGTTATTATTGCCAATTGCGGTTAGAAGCATTGTATACCATGCTGTGACTCCCCCCCGAGGCGGTGATTTGAATATAGGAAAATCAAGAGTAATGTCCTCCCCCTTTATCCACGCATTGGGGAGTTCAGGGCGAAGTATTAAGGCTCGCCCTAACCCAACTAAGTTGACAACTCCCGAGTGTAAGGTATCTACGACTTGCTCCCGTGTTTTAAAGCCTCCCGTAACGATCAAAGGAATATTCGTTAAATGCCTAGCTTTTTCTGCAAAATTAACAAAATATGGGCCACTCGAAGCGCTATCAGAACTCGACTCAGCACCTGGAAAATAAGAGCCTCCGCTTAACTCTATCAAGTCGATTGAAGTCTGATCTAAAATGCGAACGACTTTTAAAGCATCTTCCTGAGTCAATCCACCGTCTAATAAATCAGACGTGTTCATTTTAATGCCTATTGGAAAAGTACAGCCTACAGCACATCGCACTCTTTCAATGATCTCGACAACAATTTGGCTACGAGCTTTTATTGAACCCCCATATTGGTCTTTACGACGATTAAATAATGGCGACAAAAACTGGCTTAGCAAAAAACCATGACCAGCATGAATTTGAACACCTGTAAAACCGGCCTCTTTTGCTATTATCGCAGCCTTGGCATATATGTCTGGAAGCTGTGCCACCTCTTTCTCTGTCATTCCGGAACATTGAAACTCACCAACCTTAAGGGCTGATGGACCCTTTGGCTGGCTAAGTGGCTGGTATGCTAATCCACCAGCATGACCTAACTGAGGCCATATGTGAGCATTATTAATTGAAGCTCGGGAAGTTAATACCCGCAGCGCTTTTAAGTTCGATTTTTCATCTAACACGAGGTTTCCCGGCTTTTCAGGAAACCTAGGATCCACTTGCACTTCACCAACAACCGATAACCCAATACCGCCTTCTGCCCATCGTTCATAAAGTCGAATTTGAGCCTCCGTAGGGTTACCTTCTCCATCGGCAAGTGAATCTGACATCGCAGATTTCATCAGGCGGTTTTTAATGATTACACCACAAGGAAGCGCTAATGAACGCCCAAGTAAATCACTGTTGTTAAATTGTTTTGTCATATCTATCTCTTAGAGGGCCGACGCTTTAAGCAATGGCCGTTAATTTTATTAGAGACATTATTGATGACTTTTACTAAACTAAAAACGTACTAATAATACAAACACTATTAAATAAAAGTTAATAATGAACACATCAGATTTAAAGCTATTCATTCGAATCGTTGAAACAGGCAGCATTACAGAAACCGCAAATCAACTGAATATCACGCCTGCGGCGGTCAGTTCTGCTTTAAAGAGACTAGAGAAACAACTCGATATACAACTACTTATCAGGACGACAAGACAGTTAAGAATCACACCACAAGGCGAGCAATTCTTGTTTCACTGTCGCCAAGCATTAGATTGTTTAGAGCAAGGTCGTATATCAGCACATCAATCACAAGGTAAGGTAAGTGGTAAGATCCGGCTAGCCGTATCATCAGACTTCGGTCGAAATATTCTTCTCCTCTGGATTGAAGAGTTACTTGAAGAGCATCCTTTATTGTCAATTGACCTAATAGTCGGTGATTCAATTTCAGATTTCTTCCTTGACCACGTTGATATAGCACTTCGTTATGGGAAACCCGAGGACTCGTCTATGGTCTCATTTCATATTGCCACCATGAGTAGAATCACCTGCGCGTCCCCAGCCTATATATCGAAATACGGTGAACCACAAACCCCGGAAGATCTACGTAACCACAACTGCCTGCTTCATCGTCGAGCAAGCCGCCTTTTAGACAATTGGGAGTACATGGACAACTCAGCTACGTACAAAATAAAAGTAAACAGCAATAGGGTTAGCAATGATACAGACATAGTAAGACGATGGGCAGTTAGTGGGAAAGGCATTGCATACCGATCCCATATAGATGTTTATTCAGACTTACGTAGCGGTCAGCTTATAGCGCTTTTACCTGATTATGAATCACCGCCTGTTGAGCTGCATTTAATCAGCCCGAACAGAAAACAGGTCAGCCCCGCAGTGATTGCATTTAGGGAGCTAGTTAGGGATAAAGTCCACAATTTAATCACCCAATTTGCCCCAGATTAAGCAACTCAGGCCTCTTAATAGAAACTTGAGCAAGAGTGGCACAAACTTCATTAACATAGCCTTGTCTTAATTAATAACTGATTAAATCCATTACTTGTATAAGCTGAATTCGAATTTCGTTACTGGTTTGACTGTGCCAAAAACCACTAGCAAAAGCTAATAATGGGATCCCAAACATAATAATAAATACTGTAATCATTAACTGTTTGCTTGAAAGTTGCCAACCATTGCGAGCTTTAAAACCTAATGCTTCTTTTTTAGGGCAAGCCGAAACACAACGCATACAAGCTTGGCACTCATCTGTTCGAATTTGTGTTGCGGTGTGAATGATGATGTTAGAGGGGCAGGCACGAGTACATTTGTCGCAATTCATATCACCGCACCCATTCAAGCAGTGGTTCTTTTCTCTACGAATTTTAAATGGGCTGACAAAACTCACTAACCCTAAAAGTGCACCATAAGGACAAAAATAGCGACAGAATGCTCTATTACGCCAAGCCGATATAAATAGAATGACGCCAAGCACTACCAATGTAATAGTGCCCGGTGCAACAAATAACCATGCCGTTTTTACATCTGCAATTTTGTGATAATTACCATTAAGGTAATATGGAATATTATCAGGGTGCATACCAAGTGAAATGAAAGTAAAAAAAGCCAACAATAGGTACTTAATCATCCTCAAAGGCCAATCTAACCATATTGGTACTCGATAAACTTTTTTAATTAAATTTACCCGCCAATTATAGATGTACTCACCTGCAAGGCCTAATGGGCATATCCAACCACAAAACGCTCGTTTACAAAAAAAACCAGTAATCAGTACGGTTAATAACATTACTGCACCAGCAGGATGAGTTTGGTCCCAAAAGCCAAGGCTAACAATTGCTTTTAGTTCAATGGCGGCGGCAATAGGTAAAAAGGCATCAATCACATCAGGGCGCAAAAAATTCGGAGAAATTTGCGTAGCTAATAGTGCTGTATGAATGACATATTGAATTGCGACAAAAAAGAAAGATAATGCCATTGTATGTTGGCAAACATTACGAAGAATATTTGGCCTTTGGTTTGCTTGTGCAGCTTCAGGATAAACTTTATGGAAACCTGTGATAATAATAACAGCTAGGGTTAATGCTAATAATAGTGGCCAGTATAATGTGGCTAAGGTTGCACTGAACACAATAGTTGCCGCAACTGCAGCCCCCAATTTTTGTCCACTGCTATAAAGTAAGCTTACACTATACATTAAGGCAAACATTAAAGTCATTGATTCAATAAAAGTCAAAGCAGCACCATATGAAATTTTTTCTGCATTATAAGCACTTATTAACAACAGGTGTGATGGTAAAACTAACATCTAAACTTTCATTGATACGCATTAACTTTAAGATAAAATAGAGTACTACTTTAGAGTCAAATACAAATATACCCAAAGAGAAAACTTAACAAAAAAATGCGATATTCCACAAAGAATACAATTCATGCTATGTGATATGCCAATCTATTTCGTTTATGATAACGCACTATGAATTTAGAAGAGTAAAAAGGTAATTATGGCAGTTTTAGATATTCTCACCGCTCCAGATCCAAGGCTTAAAGTTGTTGCTGATAAAGTGTGCAACATAGACTCCATACAAACATTAATCGACGATATGTTGGAAACGCTTTACGCTACTGAGAATGGAATTGGCTTAGCGGCTACGCAGGTTGGTCGCAAAGAAGCTGTCGTAGTCATCGATCTTTCTGATAATCGAGATGAACCACTCATTTTGGTCAATCCTGAGGTTGTCAGCGGTAGCAATAAAGCGTTAGGCCAAGAAGGATGTTTATCCGTTCCAGATTATTATGCGGATGTAGAACGTTTTTCTTCAGTAGTGGTGTCTGCTTTAGATCGTAAAGGTAAACCAATCACAATTGAAAGCGGTGAGTTTCTAGCAATAGTAATGCAGCATGAAATAGACCATCTCTCGGGTAACTTATTCATTGACTACCTATCGCCATTAAAGCGTCAAATGGCAATGAAGAAAGTAAAGAAATACATTAAAGCAAACTCTCAAGTGCGCTAATAACAAAAAGCTGCCATCAAATTACCCTTCTTTCACCTGAACTAGTCGATGTAGGTTGCCATAGGCGACACGGTGTTCTTCGCAGAGCACTGTCGACTAGTGTTCACTATCAATAATTGGTATCGTGCCCCTCGCGTATATTATTAACCTGAGACCTTCATGCAACCCCAACTTGACCAAGAAAACAGTGCCACCAATGGACCTATTCTCACCACATTTTTAAAGTACCTAGTGCCCTCCATCGTAGGGATGCTGGCGATGAGTTCAGCCTCAATTGTCGATGGTATATTTATCGGCAATTTTGTCGGTGTATCAGCACTGGCTGCAGTTAATCTGATCATTCCAATATTGTCAGTATTATTTGGCGTTGGTTTAATGCTATCCATTGGTGGGTCGGTGAGGGCTGGCAAGTACCTTGGAGAAGAGAACACGACAGCAGCTTCGGCCATATTTAGTAAAATTCTGATAACAGTCGTTTTATATGCCATCTTCATCATCACTATAGGTCTACTTTTCGAACCTTTCTTGTTCAGGCTACTCGGTGCAGGCGAAGATTTGATCCCGTTAATGAGCCAATATTATCGTGTGATTATGCCGTTCCTTTTAGCACAGTTAATTACCATTGTGCTGTACTTTTTTGTCAGGCTTGATGGCTTCCCTACCCTCGCGGCTACCGCATTAGTCATTGGCTCGGTACTTAATATCGCACTTGATTACCTATTAATCGCCGTGTTGGACTGGGGACTAACAGGTGCCGCTTGGGCTACCGGTTTATCACAGCTGTTTCCACTGCTCACCCTATTAACCTATTTCTGTAGCTCCAAGCGGAAACTGCATTTCTCATTGCGTCAGAGAAAATGGTCGGAAGTGTTTCAATCGGCCTACAATGGCCTATCAGAATTCATTAATGAAATTTCTGGCGGGATTATTGCGCTTATTTTTAATTTGATGCTCATTTCTCGTGCGGGTGTTGAAGGCGTCGCTGCCATCACGGTGTTAAACTATTTGTTGATGATTGGGTTCATGATCTTTTTCTCCATTTCCGATACAGCACAAGTCATGCTTAGTCAGAACTTTGGGGCAAAAAACATCCAGCGACTAAAACAGTTTTTAAACATCACTTTTGCGATGAGTTCCTTAGTCAGCGCATTGTTTATTTTCATTTTACTGTTTTTTAATGAATCACTGATTTATATGTTCCTTGATGTTCAAGGTACTGAAACCACCGTCACGATGGCGACTGAATTCCTGTATTACATTTGGCCAGTTTTTGTGTTCGCTGGCATTAATATGACTATATCCGGTTACCTAACAGCGGTTCACTTGCCTTTCCAATCCGGTGTAGTTTCATTATGCCGTAGCCTTATCTTCCCTGCGTCACTGTTGATCGTGTTATTTATAGTCCTTGACGACAACCGATTCGTGATTGCATTGCCGATTGGTGAAGGACTCACTTTCTTACTTGCAACTTCCCTTTTTCTTCGCCATAAACCAGAGCGGGTTATTGCCGAAGATAATGTGCAACCACAACTAAATTTAGAGACCCATTAACTAACTAGGAGTTAGATATGATTGAGATTGAACGTAAATTTTTAGTYAGTAGTAATGAGTTTAAGCAACAAGCGATGGCGCAAACGCGAATTATCCAAGGTTATCTTTGTTCAGTGCCAGAGCGTACTGTCCGTGTGCGAATCAAAGGCGATCAAGGCTTCATGACCGTAAAAGGAATTGGTAGTGAATCGGGTGCAAGCCGATTTGAGTGGGAGCATGAAATTTCAGTAGAAGAAGCTCAGGCGTTACTGGAAATTTGCGAAACAGGCATAATTGATAAAACACGCTATCTGGTCGCTTGTGGTAAGCATACTTACGAAGTAGATGAATTCTACGGTGATAACCATGGGCTGGTAGTTGCAGAAATTGAGTTGAGCTCAGAGGATGAACAGTTTGAAAAACCTTCATGGTTAGCTGAGGAAGTGACAGGAAAGCGTTGTTACTACAACTCGATGTTGATGAAGGTTCCTTTTAAAAAATGGAAAACGGAATCCATCTAATTCCATAGTTATTCTGCCTGATACAAACAAGCCCGCCTTCGGGCTTGTTTTAATAAACACGGCAGAGTAACTTGCAGATGCCCACAATTATCAAACCAGCATTGTTTGTATTGCCGACACTGTTAAGTAAAGGCCGATAACCATCAGCAAACTAAACACCATACGTCGCATTGTTTCAGCGCTAAATGGCGGTGGAAAGCGGCGGCCAAGATAAGTTGTCAGGCTCACAACAGGTAACGCAATGGCTGATAGCAACAATATTTCAGTATTCAACTGGCCTTGCACACCAATGAAGACACTACGTGATGCAGAGGTGCATGCGAAAACGACCAAGAGCATATTACGGATAATATGAATATCAAATGGCTGACGGTAGAACTGATAAACAAGTGGCGGCCCAGCCATACCAAAGAGGCCTCCAGTCAAACCAGAGCCAAACCCACTAACAAAAAAGCTGGTGTTACCCGAACGCTCTGTTTGCTGTTTTGGCCGCAGCATAAAATTAATGCCACTGTAAACAATCATAATCCCGACTAAACACTGCAATACACTCGCCGCTGAATAGCTCAAAAATTCTAGCAACAGCACGCCAGCAACCACACCTGGCAGTACCCCTATAACGACAGCCCGAACGGCTTTCCAATCAACCGTCCGTGTAGCACCAGGCAAAGCAAAAGCGCAATTTGCTAGCGTGATCAAGCTGACCACTGCCGCCATTATCGCAACTGTCGTTAACTCAAAAGCCGTTGTCGCCCCTATTGCAATGATCCCCAGCCCAAAACCTGTCACGGTTTGAAAATAGGTACCAACCATAATAATCGTTAGTAATAGTAAAAGGTTGTCTATCGTCATTCGCTGTCAGCTCTTAAATGGGTACTAATTCAGGTTCCAATTGTATTCCAACTGTTTCTTGCTGTGCCTGCACTACAGTCACAGCTATCACATGGTATATATCATCGACACTACAGCCCCGGGACAAATCATTCGCAGGCTTAGCTAACCCTTGCAGTAATGGACCAATCGCAATCGCACCACCTACTCTTTCAGCTAATTTATAACCTATATTGCCCGCCTCTAAATTGGGAAAAACCAATACATTCGACTGCCCTTTCACTTTAGAATCCGGCAATTTGCGCTGGGCAATTTCAGCGACAATGGCTGCATCTAATTGGACATCATTATCAATCGCTAATTCTGGCTGCTGCTGTTTTACATACCGTGATGCTTCAACAACCTTATCAACCGCCATATGCTTTGCGCTTCCGTTGGTTGAAAACGACAGCATGGCAACTTTTGGCTCTTCCATCAGCAAACTTTCAGCGCTTTGCGCAGCAGATAACGCAATGTTTGCGAGTTGCTCGGCATCAGGATCAACCACTAAACCGCAATCAGAGAAAATCATTCCTCCTTTTAAGTGGTGGAAAGGTTGGCACAACATCATCAAAAAGAAACTAGATACCAGTTTACTATCAGGTTTCATCCCAATAACCTGAATCGCATTTCTAACTACATCACCCGTTGTATGTACCGCGCCCGATACCGAGCCATCAGCCAACCCTTGCCTAACCAGCAAATTAGCAAAACAAAGTGGTTTCATTACTTCTTGTTCTGCTTGTTGCCGTGTCATTCCTTTTTTGCAACGAAGTTCGAATAAGGTGTCAGCCAAAGTACTCGTTAATACTGAATCAGCAGGATCGATAATCTCGGCCCCGCTGATATCTATTTTATTCGCTTTAAGTTGCTGTTGAATGTTACTTCTGTTACCAACCAAAATAACTTTCGCAATGCCTTCAGAAGCCACTTTCTGGGCGGCGAATAAAACTCTTTTGTCCTCAACTTCGCATAACACAATCCGTTTTGGGTGCTTTTGTGCTTGTTCGATGATTCGATTGATTGCTTTCACTTTGCCTGCCTTAATCGGCCTCACAATACAAACAACAAATAATGAGACAAATAATTCCAATTATTGATGTAAGATTAAATATTAATCACTATATCGCAAATCGTCAACGCAAATTCAAATAAACGGTATAATTAGTAGTATTATGTAGAAAGGAATCAAACAGATATGATAATGACAGCACAAGTGAAAAAGATACCAGAGCAAACTCGTGTCGAAGGAGACACACCAACATTACGCCTTTTTTCTTTACTGGAAGTCATCGCAGCGAAGGATGAGTTTTTCTCGCTGCAAGGGTTAGTTGAGGAAACAGGGTTGCCTAAACCGACTCTGCATCGGATGCTACAACAGCTTGAAAGTGCAGGTATTATTCAACGTGATGGTGATGACCGCCACTATAGTTCAGGGATTAGGTTACGTAACCTTGCAGAAAAACTACTACTTAACAGTACAACGCATAGCGCCCGCCACACAGTGCTTTCACAACTAAAGGAAGAAGTTGGAGAAAGCTGTAATTTAACCGCGCTATCCGGCGGTGAGATCATTTATGTTGATCGTGTAGAAACCGAAGCACCATTGCGTTTTTACTTGCATCCAGGTTCAAGAGTGCCTGTACACTGCTCGGCAACCGGAAAGCTATTCTTAGCCAGTATGAGCCCATCGCAGCGTCGCCGCTTACTCAACAATGTTCCACTCACGCAGTATACGGAAAAAACCATTATCGATTTTGACGAGCTTGAAGCTGAGCTTGAAAACGTAAAAGCAAATGGTTATGCCATCGATAATGAAGAGTTCTTACCCGGCCTATTCTGTGTTGCCGTACTCGTTCCAGCTAAAAATGGGCGTTCAAACTTAGGCATTGCAATTCAAGCGCCGATTATGCGCCTAAAACCCGAACAAGCTTTACACTTTCTGCCTGCATTACAACGAGCCGCAGCAGCCTTAGCCAAAATTGAAGAAGAAAGCTGGCCAAATTAGTAGGCTGGAAATGCTCATTAAACGAAGAAAATCTCGCTATAAGCTTGGGCTGATAAATTAAAAAGGATCTAGTTCACTAGATCCTTTTTTTCATTTCACCGTCAATTACTTAAACTATAAGTTAATTAAGCTTGTGGTGGTGTACCTTCACCGTTAGATACAACGGCATCAATTTGCACTAAAGCGTCCATCTCAATTTGTGAAACACCAACAACAGTACGAGCTGGAAGATCGCTTTGGAAGAACGTCGTATAAACTTCATTCACAGTATCCAGATCTGCAATATCTTTAAGCTGGATATTAATTTTAACGATATCGTCCATCACGTGGTTAATGCTTTCCACGATTGCTTGGATGTTTTTCATGCACTGTTCAGCCTGCTCTTTGGCGCCGCCAGCAACGATTGCATTTGTTTTCACGTCAACTGGAAGTTGAGCGGCAATGTGGTTGTAATGAGAGAAAGCAACTGTTTGCGTGTGTAGTGCGCTTTGTGGTGCATTTTCAGTATTGTTTGCAATGATGACGATGCCGTGACGATCTTCAACTTCTTGTGGTGGTGTACCGTCACCGTGTGATACTGATGCATCGATTTGTACTAAAGCACCCATAGGCAGTGCGTCAGCAGCAATTGTTGTGCGTGCAGGTACGTAAGCTACTGTACGAGCGATAGCTGAATCTGGGAAGAATGTTGAATAGACTTCATTTACTGCGTCAACATCTGACAGATCGCTTAGGTACATATTGATTTTAACGATGTCATCGAAAGGTACGTCGATGCTTTCTAGGATTGCCTTAATGTTTTTTAGACACTGAGCTGTTTGCTCTTTTACGCCACCTTCTACTAGCGCACCTGTTTTAGGGTCTACTGGTAGTTGAGCAGAAATGTTGTTGTAGTGAGAGAAAGCAACCGTTTGGGTAGATACAGCACTTTGTGGTGCACTTTCAGTGTTACGTGAAAGCTTGATAAGCGCACAAGGATCTTGTGGGGCTGTACCTTCACCGTTTGAGATAAGCGCATCCATCTGAACTAAAGCATCGCTCATTGGTAAAGCTGCAACTTGCACCGTGGTACGTGTTGGAAGTAGGTTTTCAAAGAAAGTTGCGTAAACTTCATCTACCGCTTCAACGTCATCGATGTTCTTAAGAAACACGTTAATTTTTACAACGTCATCCATCACGTGATCGATACTTTCTACGATTGCTTTAATGTTCGTTAAACACTGTTTTACCTGCTCTTTCACATCACCAATGACGATTTCACCTGTTTTAGGGTCTACAGGTAATTGGGCAGAGAAATTATTGTAGTGAGAGAAAGCAACTGTTTGTGAAGATACAGAGCTTTGAGGTGCATTTTCAGTGTTTCGAGAAACTTTAATGATAGCGCCAGTCATATCGAATATTGTCCTTTGATGTAGTACAGAAATAGCTATTAATCTTTAATAGTTATCATTGGAATGAATAATTTAAGTGAAGCAATGGTAAATTATATTATTTAGGGTAAATGTGAGATACATCTAAATCTCATTCCACTAGACTACCGGATAAATAGGATAAATAGTCACTTTATGACTAATTATCCACAATTCTTTTAATAACCTGACTGTAATAACAAATTATTTTTGTGAGTAATTCGTAGATAGTGAATATAATCTCAGTAAGCTAAATGTACAATTCGATGAATTTAGTCTAATTATGATAAGTTGTTCACAATAAACTCATTAAAATTAATACACGTACTCCTTTCTTGCGCCGTTTATGTCATTTACAATGCATAAAATCCCTAAATAGCCTACTGAGTGCAATTTGCTGTATCAGCACTTACTCTCATACAATATGAAGCAATTGCACAATTTTAATTACAGTATCAAAAAAGACGGTCATCGATACCGCCTTTCACTGTGGTTTATTGAGCCATTATTTTCTATTCCTAAATATTAACTTTGGATGTTATATTTCTGTTACGATACAGTGGAATCTGTAGCGTATATAGCTTTAAATTTTCAGCATTACCTCCGTTAAATAAAGTATGAACATCCATGATTTACACTAATTAATAACGATAAATATACAGTTAATAATCTACTGTTAAGTTAATAGGTGTTACTGGTTCGGTATCATATTCGAGCACAAGTTCATAAATGCACTCTGATTCATTAACCTCTTTACACCCAATAACAGAAAGTAGAACAGCGACTAAAAGAGACGCCTTGAGTATATTCATGACATACCTCTAGATAACTTCGTGAACAACTTTATTTCACTATCAAATTAGAAGTACCATTTTACGCCGAACTCAAGAGTTACATCACCGTCTCCTTCGATTCGAGAACCGTTGGGCAAGGTAATATCCGTTTCGTTATAAGCTAACTTGGTCACAAACCACTGACCATAGTTATTTTTAATTGGAGATTGGAAAACAAAATTTAGCGATTTAGATTCCAATTCTACATTATCACCACTCACGTCAAAGTATTCTGGCCAAAGTAGTAGAAAAGAGCCATTATCACCTATTGGTGTGGAAACGAATAGATTCGCTAAATAGCCATCTGCTGTTTCACCAAACACCTCACCAACGGAATAAGCAACATTTGGGAACACTTGGAAACCGGGTGTAAAACTGCCATCTATAGCAGCTACAATACCTGCTGAAAACAGTGAGGTATCATCAAGACCTCGATTTTTCTGATGAATTAGATCTGTAGAAAAACCAATACGAGGAATATAGGAATTGCCTGTAGCATGCACTTGAAAGTATTGAGCACGACCGCCTAAATAATCACCATCAAAGCTATCATCACCATAACGGTCACCGAAAATACCTTCCGCAAAACCTGCAAAATCGACATTTTCATTCCATTTTCCCGAAAACATCCCCGAAACCCGGATATTAGCATCTGAAGTAACATATAACGCTGCTTGTGGATTTACTTTCGTCACATCTTGTAGATCATCTGGGTTGATAACTGAATCAACGTCTTCGTGGGAGAATACCATCGGACTAGTGCAAATTAATGTTGATATTACCAATTTATTTAACCTATTAGCCATTATGTATTCCTCAACTTCACTTAATGTTTGTTTGTATTCCGAACTGGATGGCTAATACTTTACAGGCGACAAATCAAACAAAAAAATCACATTTGGATGGCTTTGCCATCCAAATTGATTATTGAAGACATCTGAGGATGAATTTAATCACTGAAGAAGCGTCGGATGAAATTAATAATTGAGGTAAATGGCTCTTCTTGATCTTTCTCGTATAGGTGAAAAGCATTTAGTAAGAAAGAAAACTCCTTTCCGATCTCTATTACATTCAATTCAACGATTTTATCTCTGGGTTCTAAAGCCTCCATATATGATTTTGGCATAAACCCCCAACCGGAATTTTTTAACAATTCGAACATTAAATCATTATTACTAACTACGATTGAATTAGGGCTCGCGCGAAAACCGTCAATACTTGCCCCTAACTCTACTTGCGATTCAGTTAATAAGTGAATATCTAGAAATAAATCCTCAATAGTAGGGTTGGTTTCCTTTGCCAATTTTGAACTCTTCCCTGTATATACCCCAAATTTAACCGAGCCTAATGCACGCCACGTTACGTTCTCGACCGAGAATATCTTCCCATGTGAAGGTAAAATCGCTATATCAAAGTCACCACTACTCAAACCTTGTAGTGATTGTTCTCTATTTCTGTTCAACCAATGAATATTAATTTCAGGCCACTTTTCTCGAATATAGCTATTTGTTTCAGCTATCAACTGTGTAGGAGTGAACGTATCAATACAAATTGTGATATCAGAAATAGCATTATCAAAAAGGTTTAGTCCATGCTCATGAAGGGAGCGGTGTTGTCTCGCAAGAAGTCTCGCTCGTTTGATAAGCCGTTTTGCATTATGAGTTGGAGTCGCTTTTTTCCCCTCAATAGAAAACAACTCATACCCCAAAATATCTTCATAAGTATGAATATGTTCCCTAATTGTTGCTCTAGATTTTCCAAGATCCTTCGCTGAACTGCTATATGACCCATGGTCGAAAACTGAAACGAAAGCTAGAACCTGATCAATTGTGTGCATACGACCCCTTAAATGTATGGGAAACCCAAACATATACGATTTTATCTGGTAAGTATTTTTTGCAAAAGTATGACACATCTCGTATATCATGCCTACATAAGGAAACTAACTGATGAAAAGACTCTGCTTAGTGCTGTCCCTTACTCTTTCCCCTGTCGTTTTTGCTGCACCCGACTTAATCTTGTATAACGCTCATGTCTTGCCGATCACCGGTGAAAATGACACCGCAGAAGCTATCGCAATCAAAGATGGATTAATTTATAAGGTCGGCACAAACAATGAAGTGTTAAAAACTAGAGCAGGAGATACTGAAATAAGAGACATGAATCTTAAAATTATTGCTCCAGGATTTATCGACTCTCATGCTCATTTCGCCCAATACCTGCCATTTATTGAAAGTCCATTCCTCTACCCTTCCCCAATGGGTAATGTGAATAACTTTTCTGAGCTAAAAAGAGAGATAGCCAACTATTTTGACTCTGAAGAGCGTGGCAAGGATATTCTTCATGTCGCTTGGGGCTACGATGATGCCGAGCTTGAAGAAAAAGCTCACCCAACGCGTGAGGAACTGGACAGTTACACCACTGGCTATAAATTTTGCGCCATTCACATTTCTGGGCACTTAAGCAGTTGTAATACGGAAGCATTTGAACTCATTGGCTACACCAATAATAGCAAAAACCCTAGTGGCGGTGTGATCCGACGCGATGAAAACGGCATACCAACTGGAGTTCTTGAAGAGTCAGCGGTATACCCCATTCTTAATTACTTGCCTGAGATGACAGGCGAGGACGTAATAAGGAAGTTCAATAAAGTCCAAGATATGTTTGCTGGATATGGCATTACGACCACACAAGAAGGGGTTGCTACGATTCCAGCGATAAAAATGTTAAAGCACATGGCGGAACAAGAACAGCTGAAAATTGATGTTTTGGCTTATGCTAAGTGGGTTAACCTACATGAAGCTCACAAAATAGTACCGATGAGAACAAGTGTAGGCAATTTCAAAATGGCAGGAGTGAAGCTTGTTGGAGATGGCTCTCCTCAGGGGAAAACAGCTTATTTATCAACACCATATTATGTAGCACCCCATAGCCATTCATATGACTATCATGGCTACCCTGTACTTTCTCAAGAAGAAATGGATCACTACGTTCAAGAAGCCTATAAGTTAAATGCTCAGATTTTAAGTCATAGTAACGGCGACGCATCGACTGATATTCTATTGAATGCTATTGAAAAAGCAGATGAAAAATTTGGTAAGGAAGATCGACGCTCGGTGGTGATTCACGCCCAAACCGCACGACTCGACCAAATTAAAAGAATGAAAGAAAATAATATGATTCCTTCTTTCTTCCCTGCTCATACCTTTTTCTGGGGTGACTGGCACCGAGAGTCAGTTCTAGGTAAATGGCGTGCTTCCAATATTTCTCCAACAGGGTGGGCTCTATCTAACGACCTCGACTTCACTATACACATGGATGCACCGGTACTGTTCCCTGACATGATGACCAATATGTGGACTGCAATAAACAGAACAACAAGAAGTGGAATTACGCTAGGTGAGCAACATAAGCTAACCCCATATCAAGCATTAGAAGCCGTCACTATCAAAGGCGCATTGCAAAATTTTGAAGAAAATTCCAAAGGCAGTATTGAAGTTGGGAAACGCGCAGATCTAGTTGTACTCGCGGAGAACCCACTTACTGTCGAACCTATGAGTATCAACAAAATAGCGATTCTTGAAACCATTAAAGATGGTGAAACTATTTTTATTAAATAACAACATGTCGTTAATAAAAAGTAATAGCCTCTCCACCGGGTGAGGCTATTTCCCACATATTAAATTATCCCTAAGTTTTTAATAGGCGTTAAATAAATGAAACAGCTATTTTTAGGTTGCATACTACTATGTATTCATTTTTCTTCCTTTGCGTTTAACAAATCTAACTTATCAGGAGAGTTATCAATAAACACAGGGTTATCTCTGAGTAATTCTAATTTAAATTCAAACGGGAAAAACCAACAGGAAAAGTTATCACAGCAATCATCCTATGATGACAGTGTATTTATTGTTCCTTTTGGTCGTTTAAATTACACATTAGACGACAGCCAAGAACAAAGCATTTATATCGGTACCTCACGTGACGACTTGACTATAGGTACACTCGCATTTGAAATTGGTTATCACCGTAGGCTTCATATGGGGACAAAATTAGACATTGCCTACCTTCCAAGCATCATTTCTGGTGAAGTATGGGAAGACCCATACCAAATGGGCCATAGAAAGGAGACCGATATGGAGAGGGATGCCTACCGACTAAAGTTATCTCACATCTTAGGCTCTAACTTCTCGGTTGATTTAAGGTTTGCTACATCAAAAGTTGATAAAGAGGCTATTCATTATAATGAGCTTCATAGAGACTCTGACGCATATTTTGTTAAAGGCCAATACTTAACAATGTTGAAACCGAATTCGGGGTTAGTGTCTTCGCTCGCATACACAAATAATGATGCTATAGGTAATGCTGCTTCTTTTGATAACTACAAATTAGAAGCAACCTATTTTTCCCAGTTTAACAATCATAATCTAGCGATAACAAGCAGTGTTTCCTATCAAACATATGGAGCAGAGAACCCGATATTTAATAAAAAACAGGAGGACTATATATATAAACTTACCATTGCATATGAATATTCAAACATACCAAACTGGGAAAACTGGAGCATCACTTCAATTAACATTATAGAGAACAACCAATCTAACATTGGCTTTTATAAAGAAAAAAACTCACTTTCTCTTATAGGTATTAATTATAAATTCTAGATTACCTCTTCATCCTAAATAATCAACCTATGATTTGATAAACTAAGTTAATAAGAGAAATTTTATTATCACTTTATTGAATGCATTGACAAACGTTTGAAATTTTTAGTAATAACATTACTACCACGGTATATAAACAGTGATAGTAATATTAAGAAACAGCCAGCCACTTTATGAGCAGGCATCGATTCACTATACCAAAGCACACTCAGAATAACTGTCCACACTGGCTCGAGGATCATAATAATGGCGGCATTCGCAGCCGTGGTATTTTTTTGCCCTGCGGTTTGCATTACATATCGAATGCTGGTTGCAACAACCACACTAAGGAAAAACCATCCCCAAATACTGCTTGCTATAACTTCCGGCCGAGTTTCAAAGATTACAGAAACAATCAGCCCCATACACCCTGTGACGAATAGCTGCAAACAAGTCAGTAATAAGGTTGGAATGCGACGAGCATATTTGCTGTTAAAGTTAAAATGAATCGCTAACATCACCGCACAAAGCACAAACCATATTTGGCTTGTCGACTGCTGCCACCCTCCGCCTCCACCAAGAGAAAGCATCATTAAACCAACAATAGCGATAGGTAAAGATAACCAGAATATACGTGGTGGCCGCAGTTTAAATAGAGGCCAAGCAACAAGGGGGACAAACAGCATAGAGAGGCTCATAATAAAAGCTCCCTCGCCTAGCGTCTCACTAATCGATATTGCATATATCCATAACAATAATGCAGCAGAAAGTAGACAGCCTACGCCCATCGCTTTGATGAGATCACTTTTAGTGACTTGCTTAAATGAACGAATACAAAAAGGGAGTAACAGTAACGATGCTAGGACAAATCGCAAACCTATAAAACCAAACGGCGGTAACCCTTGGATCGTTTCTTTTGAAAATATCCAACCTGCCGCTGCAAGCATGGTGGTTACAACCAAGATTAAATCGGCCCGGCGTTCAAGTTTCATATTTGTCCTATTAAAAAAGCAGGAATATTTATTGTATGACAATTATTTATTGAGCTATTATATCTTACTTATAAATAGAATGGTTAAAAAAGGTCATAAAGTGACAAACTGTAGGTATATTTATAATAATACAGGTATAAAAAAACTGGCCTTAGCCAGTTTTTGTTTAAAACGCTTTACGCTATACAGCTTCTCGACACATTAAACTAACCGCTAAGGTTTGAGCGAGATACATGGAGCTACTGAGCGACCGGAAGCCCATCACTTCACCTTCAAGAACTTCAAAGCAAACGTCCATTTTACTACCGTTCGCAGTCATCTGATTATCAGTAATGGCAACGACAGGTACACCTTTTTCATGCGCGCTGTTAATCAATTCACTGGTTTCTGGCGCGTAAGGTGTAAACGTAACGGTCAACAATACGTCATTTTTGTTCATTCGACGTGTCATTGGAGTCAGCATTCCACCATGGTCATCAAGTAAAATGACGTTATTGTCTGATTTCATCAAGGCATACCACAGATAAAACGCCACAGGGTAAGCACGGCGCATACCTTGAATGTAGATCGTTTCTGCACCATCAAGTAACGATACTGCGCGATCAAGTTTTTGCGGTGACACCGTGATCTGAAGCTGCTCTATCGCTTCAATATTTGCTGTACCAAAATCTTGAAAAATAGCCGTTGGTGACTCAGGTTGAAATTCTTCTGTCTCACGAGCTTTGCGTACACGCTCTTTGTAATCACGAGGACGGTTCAAATACTGATCACGGAACAGTGCCTGCATTGAACTAAATCCATCAAAGCCCATTGCATTGGAGAAACGGCTTAATGTGGAAAGTGGCACATTTGCTTGTTCAGCAATCGTTGCCATGGTTTCGACAGCAACGAGCATAGGCTGAGCCATGACAAAATCAGCGACCTGCTGCAAACGCTGACTTAAACTATCATAGCGTTTAACAATTAACTCTCGTAATGTGTCTAAATCGACGGGTACGTGTTCTACAACGTCCATACTTAACCGCCCTCCCATGATAATGCAATAATAACAATATATTATACCCCAGCCTTTACTTGACTGAGGTATGTTTTTTACGACAATAACTTAAAGTTACGAATCGCTTCTTCTTTCACATAAGGCATTGCTTTTTGCATAAAGTAGATACGATCAAACTTCTGTGGTTCATCGTTCATAAAGTCACGCAAATTATGACCTAATGCTTGTCGTAAACATGTACCGATGTTGAATTTTGATACGCGGCTCTGCTTCAACTTATGCATGTCTTCATCACGAATACCACTTGCACCGTGGATAACCAATGGAATCGACACTTCATTCGCAATTTGATCGAGCAAACCAAAGTCAATGGTACACGTTGGCTCGGTAAGACGGTGTACATTACCTACCGAAATCGCCACACAATCAGCACCACTCTCCTCAGCAAAACGGGCAGCATCTGCAGGGCTTGTATCAATTGTCTTGATATGATCACGACCTTCTTCATAAGGCACCGAACCAATTTCACCTTCCACTGAAGCACCAAGTGCATGAGCAACATCAGCCACTTTACGTGTTCTTGCGATGTTCTCTTCCAGCGGCAGCTGAGAGCCATCAAACATCACTGAACTAAAACCCGCTTTTAACGCGCGAAATACAATATCTTCTTCATAAGTATGGTCGAGGTGCAAGCACACTGGCACACTACTGTTATGAGCGAGGTTCAGAAACATTGCCGCAGCAGTTTCAACGCCGTAGAAATCAACCACATCTTTATTGCAAGCTAGAATGACAGGCTTATTTACTTCTTCTGCCGCTTCAACGACTGCACGGGCATCTTCAAAGCCAAAGACATTAAAACAAGGAACTGAGTAGTCAGACGCGGCTGCTTGTGGCAATAAATCATTTAAATTTACGAGCATAGTCTTCGCTCTCCTTATTATTTAAATTTGGCAATCATATCCTTGATGCCTGGAATGGTTTCCACTTGATACTCATGGTGTGGGTCGAAGTGTTGAACTAGTGATTTTGATGTTTTGCCCACGATAATCGTGAAGTAATACATTTCGTAACCTGGCGCAGCAACACTTGGGTGGTAGCCTTTATCAATCGCGATAACTGAACCCGTACGTACATGGTAAACAGGGCCGAAATCATCTTCATGCTCGTATAGGAATTGTGCACCGAAGCCAAAATCTGGATTAAAACGGAACTGGTATACTTCTTCGTACAAGGTTTCTTTGCTGCCATCTTCTTTAACACGGTCTTCATCGTGCTTGTGCGGAGGGAAGCCAGACCAACCACCTGCACCAACTGTAAACAACTCACTTACCAGTAATCGGCCGCGCTTATCTGCATTTGACTGGCCTAGTACATGTTTAATTTTGCGGTGTGTTTTGGTCTCATCAGAGCCATATTGAACAAACTCAACATCTTCTTGACGGCTGCAAAACGGTTCCAGCGATTCTTCAAATTTACCACCAGCAATCATTACGTCGGCATTGTCGCTGACACATTCAATTTCAGCGGTATAACCAAGTGGTACATACACCGACTCAGGATCACCGTCCCATACCGATTTACGCTTACCGATATTGTCGAATACTTCGGTCTTTTCGCCATTGGTGACTGTGATAGAGCACGTACCGCCAGCCAGTACAATCACTGACTCGTAACCGTCTACACTGTGTTTGTGTGACTCACCCTGCTTTAAGCAAACCTGATTGAAGTAACACAGTGGAGTGACTTCATCATTTACATCAACGATTGGCTGGTTCTTATTATCAAATGGTGGGATATGCTTACCCATAGTTCTCTCTCCTCACTGCCCTGTTTATAATACGTTTGTCGTTAAGCGCAGCGTTGTAATATTTAAATTTAGTATTTTGATTTTTCGATAAAAAAGCCGGACCTCGATGGTTTGCATGTCACTTCTAAACGTGTTTAGGCGATGAATGCTGGTCCGGCTGACCGTAATGACCTATTATCACACCGTCCGAAGACGAGTTTTAAAGGCCCTGTTCTCTAGTCTCAATAAAATCAAACAGTTGCTCTTTGGTTGGCATAGCTTCAGTGCAGCTATTACCACTTACATTTATTGCTGCAGCCGCTGAGCCATGTTTCACGCCATCTTCAAGCTCTCCACCATTGACCAGTGTCCAAATTAGGCCACCTGCAAATGAATCGCCTGAACCAAATGGCTTTTGAACCTCAACACGGAAGATACCTTGCTGGAATTTGTAACCATCTCGGCAGTACACTTTTGAGCCAAACTCACCCGCTTTAATAACGACAACTTGTGTATTTGCACGTAGAAAGCGCTCTGCTGTCGCATCGTCATCGGCATTACCCGGAGCTAACACAGTTTCCATCATGTCGAACTCTTCACGGTTACCAATAACGATGTCTGAAAGACTCGCGGCAATACCGTAATAAATAGAAGCATCGACATCAGTGCGCCATGAGTACGGGCGGTAATCAACATCCAACACGACCAGTGTGTTACTACGGCGAGCATGCTCCATCGCAATCAGCGTTGCTTCTCGGCTAGGGCTTTCAGACAGTGCTGTGCCTGTTACTACGAGTACTTTTGAACTGGCGATGTAAGCTGGGTCAACCTGCTCTGGCTTAATCGTTAAATCTGACGCTTTATTACGGTAAATCAATACCGTACAGTCACTTGGCTTCATTTCAGTAAATGCGACAGACGTTCGTGAGCCAGAATCGTCTGTCATCATGCCATCTAAGTTAATTCCTTGGCCTGACATGTACTGTTTTACGTAGCCGCCGAATGCATCATCAGCAACGCAGCCGATGAATCCGACGTTACCACCGAGCTTGCTGACAGCAACAGCGATGTTAGCTGCAGAGCCACCAACGAACTTGTTAAACCCTGAAATATCAGCCATGTCCGTATTGGATTCACGAGCGTATAAATCAACGCCCGCACGACCTAACACTATGGCATCCAAAGGACGGTCTTGCTGAAGTGCAATCTTTGTCATGGTGTTATCCTTTACTTGTATTCAACCCAAGCTGCGTTTTGGTCTGCTGACTCTACGCACTTTTCACACAGGCGTACGCCTTCAATACCCGCATCAATACCTGGGAACCAGATACCTGCTAGCGCTTCTTGATCATCTCGATTCGCGGCATCAAACGCCATGGCAAAACGATGGTAGAGGTTTGCCCAAGACTCAAAGTAGCCTTCTGCGTGACCACCACCAACACGGTTAGCAGCAACACCCGGTGCATCTTGGTGTAAGTAGCCCATACCACGCTCTAGTACTCGAGCAGGCTCACCTTGTACTTCATAGCGAAGTTGGTTCGGTTGCTCATCCCACCATTCGATAGATGCTTTTGAGCCGACAATACGGATTTTCTGCTGGTGCATCGCGCCAGAGTTAACCGCTGATGCCCAAAGCGTGCCAACTGCTCCGCCTTTAAATTCCATCATCACGTGTGCATTATCTTCTAATGGCGTACGAGATTTGATGAAGCTTTGACGCATGCAAGATAGACGGTCAACTTCCAGATCGGTCATTACTTCACACAGATAGAACGCGTGTGTACCAATATCACCCAACACATATGTTGGACCAGATACTTCAGGGCTTACACGCCACTTCAAACCTGGATCGTTTAACTCGTACTCTTCGTTATGGAAGCCATGCGCGAACTGCATGTTGATAACACGGATTTCACCAAGGTCGCCACGTTTCACCATTTCACGTGCTTGCTGCACCATTGGGAAGCCGCTATAGCCATACATCACACCGATGACACGGTTGTTTTTCGCTGCGATTTCTTTTAATTCCTCAGCTTCTTCCGTGGTGAAGGTAATCGGCTTTTCACACACGACATGTAGGCTTGCTTCTAGCGCTGCTTTACAAATTTCATAGTGGGTCGAGTTTGGTGTGGCGATAGATACAGCCTGAATACCGTCTTCACGTTGTGCTTCTTGCTCAAACATCTCTTTGTAGTTTGCATAACAACGATCGCTGTCTAGGCCAAGGTTGATACCAAAATCGCGACAACGGTCAGCATTTAAATCGAAGGCGCCCGCAACCAATTTGAACAAACCATCACGCTGTGCTGCATTACGGTGCGAATAACCAATTTGGCTACCACGACCACCACCGACCATTGCCCAACGGATTGGTTGTTCAAAATGCGTTTCTTCATTAAACATAGCTTTGCTCCTTTGCAGGTATCACGACCACTTTAAGCTGTGCTTTTCAGTGATACCTGCGTATAGATATTGGAAAATGAAAAATAATAACTTTTTAACTAAATTCGGTAGCGCTTATACACCGCGGCGCTGTGCTGAACGGCCTTCTTCCCAGTCAGAGACTTTTTGCGCCGTTTCATCGTTGCGCGTCACTTCTGGTAAACCCACTTCCCACCAACAGTCACACTTCGACCATGCAGCTGGTGATACAGGATCGATATCAACCACTATCACATAAGTACGGTCAGCTTCTTTAGCGCGGGCAAAGGCAGCATCAAACTCGTCCACAGAGGTCAATTTTTCACTGATAGCGCCTTGCGCTTCTGCATGCTTAGCAAAATCCACACGTGCTAGCTCACCATCAGGGCGACGACAGTCTTCAAGCAGGTTATTGAAGGACTCATTACCTGTGTTGTTCTGTAGCTTGTTGATAACCGCGAAACCGCCGTTGTCACACACAACCACAATCATCTTGTGACCAGTTAACACTGAAGAGTAAATGTCAGAGTTTTGGATTAGGTATGAACCATCACCGACTAGTACAACAACATCGTTGTCAGGGTTGGCGATTTTCGCCCCCCAGCCACCGGCAATTTCATAACCCATGCACGAGTAACCAAAGTCGATATCAAACTTACCAATTTGGTAGTTCTGCCAGTTCATTGACAGCTCGGCTGGTAGGCCACCCGCAGCCGTCAGAACCGTATCGCCTTTTTCCATTGATACATTCAGTTTGCCAATCACCTCTGCGTAAGAAGAGGTACCCGGAAGCAAATCACCTTCTTTCGGGTGTGTACGACGCTGTACTAATGCTTTCCACTCATCAGCTTCTGTTTTTGCCTTATCAGACCATTCATCGCCTGAACGCCAATCACCTAACAGTGCTGATAATTTGGTCATTGAGGATTTTGCGTCACCCAGTACTGGGTAAGACATGTGTTTAATGGCATCGAACTTAGCAACGTTAATGCTGACCAGCTTCATATCAGGGTTTTTGAATACCGTCCAAGAGCCTGTTGTGAAATCTTGTAGACGGGTACCGATAGCAAGAACCACATCAGCATCGTTCGCCATATGGTTGGCTGAATCTGAGCCCGTAACACCGATAGGACCTGCATTTAATGGGTTGTCTTGCAGCATAGTGGCACGGCCAGCAATGGTTTCTACCACTGGGATATTGTGCTTGCCTGCAAAATCTGCCAGCTCATCAGTTGCCAATGAGTAATGCACGCCACCACCTGAAATAATTAGCGGCTTTTTCGCTTGCAGTAGAATTTCTTTCGCTTCTTCCAGCACGATCATTTCTGGCTCTGGGCGGCGAATACGGTGTACTTTTTCAGCAAAAAACACTTCAGGGAAATCGTATGCCACACCTTGTATGTCTTGCGGTAAGCCAAGGAATACCGGGCCACACGTTGCAGGGTCAAGCATAGTATCAAGAGCTTGTGGTAACGTGTGCATCAGCTGAGGAGCTGATAGAATGCGATCCCAGTAACGTGTCAATGGCTTGAAAGCATCATTTGAGGTAACAGACGGATCCTCAAAGTTTTCCGGTTGTTGCAATACAGGATCTGGTAGGCGGCTAACATAAGCATCGCCAGAAATAAGTAATAGAGGTAGACGGTTTGTATGCGCAATACCTGCAGCCGTGACCATATTGGTTGCGCCAGGGCCAATTGAACTAGTTGCAATACCAATACGACGACGTTGATTAGCCTTAGCATAAGCAATAGCAGCTGTTGCCATTGACTGCTCGTTCTGACCACGCCATGTCGGAATTTTATCTTCGATATTTTTTAGTTGCTGGCCAAAACAAGTAACATTACCGTGGCCAAAAATGGCGAAAGCAGCACCGAAAAGTTGTTCTTTCTTTCCATCAATTTCAATCATTTGTGCTGCAAGGTACTTAGCAAGTGCTTCAGCAACAGTCAGGCGTACAGTATTCATCTTCTTCCTCGTTTTTCGTTATCCGAAAAATAGCGTCCTTAATCTGACTGCGTATTTTTTTCATCTCTATTGCAATCAGTGTGTTTTAAGGGGGCATCTAACCGCGCCCCCTTTCTTAGCTTTTAAATTTACAAGCCGTACTTTGTTGCGTAACCAGTGATGTTTTCGTAAGCGGTTTTAGCGTACTGAAGAGGGTTAGCTTTTGCTGGATCTTGCTCAGCTTCAACTAATAACCAACCTTTATATTCACGCTCTTTTAATGCAGCGAATACGTCGTCATAATCCACATCGCCAGTACCAGGAACGGTAAATACACCATCAAGAACTGCATTAAGGAATGATTTATCTGCATCGCGAGCGGCCTTCATTACGTCTAGGCGAAGATCTTTAAAATGCATGTGGCCAATACGGTGACCCCAACGCTTGATCATGGTGACTGGGTTACCACCACCATATGTGATGTGACCAGTATCCAGTGTTAGGTAAACAGAATCGCCCGTTAGCTCCATCATTAGGTTGATGTCATCTTCTGTTTCACAGATTGTGCCCACATGGTGGTGGAAGGACAGC
This sequence comes from Photobacterium makurazakiensis, assembly GCF_050336715.1. Classification (NCBI taxonomy): domain Bacteria; kingdom Pseudomonadati; phylum Pseudomonadota; class Gammaproteobacteria; order Vibrionales; family Vibrionaceae; genus Photobacterium; species Photobacterium makurazakiensis. The sequence continues at coordinate 21,629 of NZ_JAKJSJ010000022.1, read as the reverse complement.
TTGATGCCATGCTCATTAAGTAGGTAATCAGCGACTGTAGTCAGTTTCTCGCAGTAAACTTTCCACTCATCCATCGTTAGGATAACGCGCTGTGACAGTGGCGTATTAATGTCGCCATGAACAGTGTTGCTAACTTCACCAAACACCATTGCGCCACAACCTGCGGCTTTTAGTAATTTAATGTGTACTTGCATGGCTGCAATTTCTTCTTCAGCGGTTAGCGTCATTAGGTTGCCGCTGTACCAACCAGAAGCCAATACCAAACCGTGTTTTTCTAGAAGAGGAATTAATACTTCAGGCTCACGTGGGTATTTTGTACCTAGCTCTGTTCCCGTGAAACCTGACTCTGCCATCTCGCTCAAACATGTTTCCAATGGGATATCGCCGCCAAGTTCAGGCATATCATCATTAGTCCAAGTCAGTGGGCTGATTCCATATTGCACATTGCTCATGTTTGTTCTCCAACAATTTCTTCATTAAATAATTAATTTGATGAGATAGCTTTATTGTTCTTTGGATTATGTCTTTTCCACAACCGGATAAAGAACGTTTCAATCTTCACCATTTGCTTCGTTGAAATTACTATACCCAAAAAAACACAAATGAAAAATATTTTTCGACCATGAAAATGATTTTCAAAAATAATTATCAACATTGAAAAAACCCAGTGAACACGCGGCCTGCGGCGATTTTATGAGCAAGATCACACATGAAAAAACCACAATAAAAACAATGAGTTAAATAAAATAAGAGAGTTGAAAAATATTTTTCGCAATTTGAGCCAGCTAACACTTTTGATGAAAACACCCTTTCACCTGTAGCCGGATGCGGATTGAAAGCATATGATTTGATTCACCGCCAAATGGAAAAAAATTTCCACAAAGCAAAATATAACCTCTAAATATAAATGGCGGAACCAATAACCGATACATACATACCCTACAGTAATAAAAGTATCGGACGACTACCCAACTCAAACTTATTCGATGGTTGAGTATGAGAAGGGAATCTCAACAAGGAGTAGAACATGTCACCCACAATTGGGGCTGAGTCCCATAAACATAATATTGCCTACATTGTACGAATTTGCTGTATCGCGGCCCTGGGGGGAATTTTATTAGGCTACGATACCGCGGTAATTTCAGGGGCGATTGGCCCGATTAGAGAGCACTTTGGCCTAACATCAGCGCAAACTGGTTGGGCAGTATCAAGTGTTGTATTAGGTAGTATCATTGGTGCAGTTAGCGCCGGGTGGTCAGCCCTTAAATATGGACGCCGAAAGACCCTCTTTATTGCTGCAATCCTCTTCATGATTTCCGCCATTGGCTCTGCCCTTGCCAGTACCTTCACTATTTATGTTTTATTCCGTATTATCGGTGGTGTTGCAGTCGGCTTAGCCTGTGTTGTTTCACCAATGTACATGTCTGAGGTTGCTCCAAAAGACTTCCGTGGCCGCGCTGTTAGTATGTTCCAGCAATCCGCTGTTATCGGTCAAACGGGTGTGTTCTATGTTAACTATCTGATTGCAAAAGGTATGTCAGAAGCTTGGTTGGTTGACTTAGGTTGGCGTTGGATGCTTGGCTCAGAAATTATCCCAGCCGCACTCTTTGCAGGATTACTCTTCCTAATTCCAGAATCACCACGTTGGTTAGTACTAAAAGGCCAAGTGGATAAAGCAAAAGAAACCCTTTCTCGCATTTCTAATCCTGCGCATGCTGATCGCCTAATTACTGAAATTCAAGATTCATTGGTTGATTCTCGCTCATCAAATAAAAGCAAAGTCAGCCTGCGCTCTCCACTACTGTTTTCTATCTTGATCATTGGTACATTCGTTGCTGCTGCACAGCAGTTAACTGGTATCAACGTTATTATGTACTACACCCCTGAAATTCTACGACCAATTGCAGGTGGTACTGAAAACGCCTTGTTCCAAACAACCTTTGTTGGTGTTGTCTTTATCTTAGGTAATGCACTAGGTATGTACTTAATTGATAAAGTGGGCCGTTTGCCACTAATGAAATATGGTACGTTAGGATGTGCATTAGGTATGACTATCGTCGGGTATGTTCTGTATACCGGCACTGAAGGTTATGCTGCACTATTTGCTCTATGTCTATATGTTGTTGCATACGCAACGTCATGGGGCTGTGCATGTTGGACTATGATTTCTGAAATATTCCCGAACAGCATCCGTTCACGAGCAATGGCTATAGCAGTCGGTGCGCAATGGTTCACGGGTTTCATCGTAACTCAGAGCTTCCCGATGCTTAACGACAACGCATTCTTGAACGAGCATTTCAACGGTGCATTCAGTTTCTGGATTTTCGCTGCCCTATCTCTAATCTGTATGGTTGTTGTAGTGAAATTTGTTCCTGAAACGAAAGGTGTTAGCCTTGAGGATATGGAAAGTGTCATGGCAGAAAAATTAGGTAAGAAAGCCCCAGTAAAAACTGCAGAGGCAACTGCTTAATTTAACGTATAGCTAAACCATAGCAGGCTCCCCTTGGGTAGCCTGCTTTTCGCATTAAACGGCATTTTAAAAGGGAGACACAATGCTAGATAAAATGGCCTTCTTTGTTTATGTCATCCGCACTGGATCTATTTCTGCAGCGGCGCGTAAATTCAATATATCGGTATCTGCAGGTAGCCGTTGGCTGCAAGATCTTGAACAAAGTTTTGGCATTACCTTATGCCGTCGTACCAATCGCTTGTTAACGGCGACGCCTGCGGGGCAAAAGCTGGTTGATGAGTTCTCCCCTTTAGTGGATAACGCAGAGCAACTGTGTCGAACCATGCAAGACTATCAAGATCACGATAAAGGCCACATTAATATCGCTTGCACACCTGTTTATGCCAATAACTACTTAATGGATAAGATTAGCCGCTACTTAATTGACCACCCAGAAGTCACATTCAATGTGAATGTGACACCTTGGGCACTCGACCATGCCAGCGATGCTGATTTGGTGATCAGTGCCAATGCTTGCTACCAGGGGTATAGAGAGAAAGATCTCCACCTTGTTCGACGTGAACTGATGCAAAGTCCATTTTCAATTGTTGCTTCACCGTCTTATCTTGCGCGCAAACCTGTTTTGTCACAACCAAGTGAGCTTGCACAACATCAATGTTTATTTGCGACAACTCTAACGGGTAGTAACGATTGGATTTTCAAAAAACAAGGCGAGACTCAAATGGTCAAGGTTCCTAAATCGCTTGAGGTGAATGACAGCGATTTACTATTACAAAGTGCCATAAATGGCGCAGGTATTGCCTACCTACCAGCATTCATCGTTGAAAAAGATTTATCATCCGGAAAGCTGATTTCATTGCTAAACGATTATGAAACCAGTATTTGGAGCTTGAATCTGTACTATCACCCACCAGCAAAAGCTTCTGCTGTTGCTAGTCATTTTAAGGCTTTTTTACTTGAGAATTAGTCAATGGCCGTTAATCAGGGTTAACATTTAGCGTGAGCAACACTTACGCTTTTTTAGATAATAGCAGACGCTTAAATCTTTCCATGTTGACAGGGCTGCTATGAAGATAGCCCTGACTATAATCTACCTGTAAACTTGATAAGTAAGTAAGTTGCTCTTCTGTTTCAACGCCTTCGGCAACAATTTTCAATTCTAATAGTTTGGCAACACTGACAATATTCTCGACCAACTTCTGCCTTATTGACTCCCTTTCTGCTTCCCAAATAAAGCTTTTATCAATTTTAAGGCCATCTATTTGTAATTCCCTCAGTCCCTCAAAATTCGAAAAACCCGTACCGAAGTCGTCAATAACAACGCTAAAACCAACAGTGCGCAAATGGCGAACACCTTTGCACAAAGCAGGTAGATCATGAATTTTTTGTTCCGTTATCTCAATAGTAAACATAGAGTAATATTTAAGGGGCAATAACCGACTAAATACCTGGAGAATATGATTTGAGGCAATGTCATCAGGAAAAGCATTTATCGATATACGGCACCGCCCAAGTAAGTTTTCCTGTTTTAATTCAGCCACGCACTTTCTAATAACTGCCTCGGTGAGCTCTCGAGTCTGCCGATTACTTTCAATATATTGAATGAATTTTTCAGTCGGTATCCATTGATTATCAACCGTTTTCCAACGAGATAACACTTCAGAGCCAATAACCGTATTGGACGTTAACTCAACAATTGGCTGATACTTGAGGTGTAGCTGTTGTTCATTAATACCATGGTATACCTGACGTGGTAGGCTATACATTGAGGTATAAAGACGCCCACCTAATAACGTAACCAACCCATACACTAAGATAAAAAAGAACACCAAGAAAATAACAGCGGCAGGCTCACTTTTAAAATAAGCAATAAGGTCGACACCGATGACTTTGCATTCTGAACTTCCACGACACTCACTATAGAGCCAATGGCCGTCTTCGTACCACTGCTGTCCAGAGGTCAATTCAACAAATTGTTCAGGTGAAAAATTATTACTACCGTAACTATAAGAGACCTTCCCATCAACAATCCCGAAGCTAATATATTTCAACCACAAAATTGTTGAGCGACTCTGTACTTGCTGATAATCAAGAAAAGCTAGAAAATCACCTTCAAGTACTGCTATCCCTGTTTCTTTGCCAGCAAATAACGGGATTGGCTGCGCTAGAATCACACTGATTCCTTCAGCCGTCACCCAGTCAGGAGTAAGTATGGGAATCGGCTCTGCTAACAAACCACTGTCAGACGTACAGACAATTTCCCCATCTCGTGTATAAGCGATAGTGGTTAAATATTTGGCATAATAATCAAGCTTCTTCATATTATGAACTAAGCCATCAGTACAACTTATATCTTCAGGAAACAAGTCCTCAAGCTCAACTATACTGGCAGAAATGTCATTATTAAAACCATCAGTCAGCCTGTCTAGCTGCTCGATCAAGGTGTTTTTATGATCCTCCCACCCATTAATCAACACAAAAGCAGTAAAAGGTAAAAGAATTAAAGACGCAAACACCCATAAAACGATCAATAGCTGGTATTTCTTAAGGTAGGTGGGTGCTTGTTTCATTGTTATAATTGTGCCGATAGCATATAAAGCGAAGCATATTACTGCAACAGGCCGTATCATTCACATGCTTTATATCAAAAAAACTGTCGTACAGTGTAAATAAACAAAGACAGCAGAAAAAAGAGCTATTCAGCCATCAATTGAGCCAAAATCTTCACCCCTTGTGTGATTTCATCTTCAGTAAAACCACAAAAACCGAGCAATAACCCCTGTTGCGACTGCCGTTGGTCGGCATAAAAAGGAGATAATGCGGAAACGCCTAACCCACACTGCAGTGCATGGCGTTCTATCTGCTTATCACTTTTATCAATTGAGAAGTGAAATGTCAGTTGCATACCAGCTTGATGGTCTTTGATATAACCACACCACGATAAATGCTCATCAAGCAAATTCATAAGATGTCGCCGACGCTTTGCATATATTCTCCTCGCTCGGCGCAAGTATCGATAAAAATCACCATTATTCATAAAATCAGCCAATGGCTGCTGAGGCATAATGGGCGCCCGAGAAAATAGCGGTTTATTCACAGATCTAAAGGCAGGCACAAGTGACTTGGGAATCACGACGTACCCAAGGCGAAATTGGCTCGAAAACAGCTTACTGAAACTCCCCACGTATAAGGTTCGTTGTTGTAGGTCCAAGCTCGCTAAGGCCGGGATTGGGGAACCAAAGTAACGAAACTCACTGTCGTAATCATCCTCAACGATCCAACACTCATTTTTACTCGCCCATTGAAGTAGCTGCTGCCGTCTGTCTGCCGCCATTGCCCCACCCAATGGATATTGGTATGACGGGGTAACAAGTATTAGCTGAGGATTGCAATTCGGTAATGTTGCCCCTTTATCATCAATGTCTAAATCAGCAATAACATAACCTTGTTGCTGGATAAATTGCCGTGTGGGTAAGTACCCCGGATTTTCCAAGCCAATGGTGTCACCTTTTGCAGTCAGAGCATTAATACACCGTTCCAATGCATCCGTTGAACCCGATGTCACCACCACCTGCTCAGGCTCTGTATTCATCCCCCGCCACTGATGAAGGTGATCGCAAATCGCCCACCTTAGATCTGCATTCCCGTTGGGGTCATCGCAAAGCAACAAAGCTTCGGGGTGATGACGACATACCTTCGCAACAGTTTTAGCCCATAGTTTGTAAGGGAACAAACGCATATCAGCAACACCGGGCTGCAGCAACTTTTGTCGTTGTTCACCAGCCGTAGGGGGTAACGCTTTCTTACCCGGAGTTATGTGTCGTAACGCTCCATTCGGTTGTGCTGCCGCATCTTCGGTATAATTGACTCGATAACCTGAACCTTTAATGCCTTCTATATAGCCTTCTGCAACCAACTGCTCATAAGCCATCACTACCGTTGAACGGGAAACCCCTAACTCTGCAGCAAGCGTTCTTGTTGCTGGTAATTTTTGCCCTCGTTCCCAATTAACACCGTGCACTTGTTGACGAACATAACGGCAAATTTGCTCAAATAATGGCAACGACGACGATTTATCTAAAGCAAAAGAAATACTACAGTTTTGTTGGGGTCGCATAATATTGGACTGGTTAAAAATACCTTTATTGGACGTTAACAACAATCCAAAATAAGTACAAGATACACATAAGGTAAGTAAACTATTCAATAAAGGAAAATGAAATGACCACGCGATTGAACCGCCTAAATCAACCTATCGGCCAAGCCCTACCGGATTGGAGCGGTGCACAGCAAACATCCCCAATGACTCTAAATGGCAATTATTGCCAATTAGCCCCCCTTAACTGTCAGCTGCATGGCGATGACCTTTATGACGCATTCTTACTAGATAGTGAAAACCGTACTTGGACCTATTTATTCATGGGGCCGTTTGGCAATAAAGCTGACTTCAAGCAATGGTTAAATGATATCGAGAACATGCCAGACCCACTCTTCTTTGCCATTATTAATCCCACTACCCAGCGGGCTGTCGGCCTTGTTTCATACATGCGTATCGATCCTAAAAATGGGGTGATAGAAGTGGGTAACTTAGTATTCTCTCCGCAACTAAAGCAAACACCATTATCAACAGAAGCACTGCACTTATTAATAAAGCATGCTTTCGAAAAGTTAGGCTACCGACGTTGCGAATGGAAGTGTGACTCGCTTAATGAACCGTCACGCCGTGCTGCTGAGCGCTTGGGGTTTAAGTATGAAGGGCTATTCCGACAAGCTATTGTGTATAACGGACGAAACCGAGACACCACATGGTACTCAATAATTGATAGTGAATGGCCTCAGCTATCCCAAGCGCATCAAGCTTGGTTATCACCTTCGAATTTCGATTGTAATGGAATACAAAAACAGCGCTTAGGTGATTTCATCCCTCATATTTCGCCTTGTTCAAACGGTATTGCCTAACGCTGTTGCTTTCATTTAACATACAGCCTTGCCGTAACAGCCTAATAAAATTGCAATTTTTAGGGATATATAGTGAAAGTTTTTCAGATCACCGACACTCACTTAGCTAAGACAGCCGGAGAGCATGACGCTAACTTGGAGAAACTGTTAAATATTGTTGACCAAGATCCGGAAGAGAGCATTCTTCTACTTACTGGAGACTTAGCAAATGATGCAGTACCTGCTGCCTATAATCGGCTTAAGTCGAGTATTGAAAAAAGAGCCAATATCTCCCATTGTTTTGCACTAGCAGGTAATCATGATGACTTGAACTGTATGAAAGCGTGCTTTAAGGACAGTAAAATCCAAATAAAGCAAACAGCGAATATTGATGGGATCCCCTTTCATTTCCTTGATACAAGTAAAAAGCCTCTAGGTACAGAGCTTGCCTTGGGGGCTGGAAGAGTCGCAAGAAAAGAGATGGCAGCGTTGAAGAAAACGATAAGAAAAAAGCAGGCTGTCATTGTTTGCCATCACCCTATTCTCGATGTCAGCAACCAATGGTTTAAACAAATTGGTATTGAAAACCAAAACCAGCTTATTCATGCTTTTAAAACCAAGCAAATGATCATCAGTGGCCATGCTCATCATTACTTTGAAATACAACAAGGTAACATCCAACAATTTGTTGGTATTTCATCATCTTACGGATTTGAGCATGATATCGTACAACCCAAAAGAACAGCTAAGGTAGGAATGACCGTCTACAAGGTTCAAAGAATGCAAAAGCATATTCATGTTTCCCTTTTTGATAACCACTACCTTAGCTAAAGAGTTATTGCGGATTAAATAACGTCATTCACATAAACAGTCTGCCCTGCTTTTAAGGTTTCCAGAATAGTAATATCAGCAATTTTACTCCTCTCGACAGTCAATGGATTATCCGAGAGGATGACCAGATCGGCGAGTTTTCCTGGAGTAATCGAGCCTTTACTGGCTTCTTCGTGGTTCTGATATGCTGCATTAATTGTTATCGAAGCTAGCGCCTCATAAGGCGTCGCCTGCTGATCTTTGCCAAGGATTTTTCCACTACGTGTAACGCGGTTAACGGTATTGAACATTAATCGCAGCATATCGGGGTCAACCACAGGGGCATCGTTATGGGTAGTATACGGAATGCCCAGCTTTGTCGCTGATTTCGTCGGGCTAATACGCTGTGCTCTTTGTTCACCAAATACTACATCGTTATGCCAGTCCCCCCAAAAATAGGTATGAGCAGAAAAAAATGAAGGGATCATTTCAAGCTTTGCCATTTTTACTAATTGGTCATCACGGGTCGTCTGTGAATGAATCGACACCGGACGAATAATACCTAAATCAGTGCTTTCATCCGTTACCGCTTCCAATGCATCCAAATACATATCAACCGACGCATCACCGTTAGTATGTACAATGAACTGGTACCCCTTATCGACATAACGACCGAGCTTACTTATTAAGAAATCTCGCTCTAGAGTCGGGTAACCAACATAACTATTAGCACTGCCTTTTGGGGGTGTTTTATAAGGTTGGGTCATAAATGCGGTTCGTCCCTGCGGAGAACCATCTAATACCAACTTAATACCGGCAATCCTAAAGTTATTTTCATAGTTTTTACTAGGTTTATACCCCTTACGCTCCAACATCGCAAAGGCATCCCAGGTCGGATAAGCTGCGATATCAAGATAAAGAGTATTATTTTTAGCGAGCTCTTCATAACTTTTGACTGTGTTATAACTAGCAGCTCCATCCTGAGCGGTCGTAATACCAAAGCTAGCGTAATAGTGTTGAGTTTCTTTATAACTCTCAATCAACTTTTCAACATTGGCTTCTGGGGTCATGATCATTCCCAACGGCTTTTTCATTGCCGTCTCTTCAAGTACACCATTTGGCATGCGACTACTTGGTTCTCTAACAATCTTCCCACCGGTTGGATCTGGGGTGCTTTCATCAAAACCGAGCAACTCTAGGCCTTTTGTATTTACTACCGCCAAATGGTACGAAGCGTGAATGATAACTACTGGCTGGGTTGAACTGATTTTATCGAGATCATGGCGAGTTGGGTGGACTTTTTCAGCAAGCAAAGAGTCATCATAACCAGTCCCAATAAGCCACTCACGACCGTTTACTGATCTCTTCTGCCAAAAACGTTTCATTTCATTGATAAGTTCGGGGATAGAGTCACTGGAGCCAACCGGAGAAGGAGAAACATTGGCATAATTAATGGTCTGCGCCACAATACTAAAATGACCATGGCTATCAATAAAACCCGGCACTATCGTTTTACCTTCTACATCAATAACTTTAGTGCTACCTCCTTTTAATTGACTGACTTCCTTATCGCTGCCAACTAATACAATTTTGCCATCTTTAATCGCAATACTCTCAGCCTCAGCCTGTTGCGAGTCCATTGTAATGACCTTGGCGTTACTATATATCGTATCTGCTGTTTTAAACTCACCCGCAGTGAGCGCGGCAGAAGCCAATATAAAAGACGTAGCTAAAGGGATGGTTTTCGCTTTCATATAACTTAAGTCCTTTCAAGTAAATTGAATGTCTTAACTCATAGGCTGACAACCCAAAAAGTGGCACAGCAGCTTGCTATGACAATGGCAGACCTCTGGTCGTTAGTAGGAATTACTTCGAATCACTTTGACTGGCCATTAATAGAATTTATAACTCTACGCTGTAGTAATAAAGTGATTACTAGAGACAACATAGGTTAATTATTTCGATTATGCGAACAGGATGTTCCATAAAGTTGAATTTGATCGCTGAGTTACAGTGAATTACTCACCCTAAGGAGTCGTTTTGTACTTGCGGAGTATTCTAATTATTTGATATTTGTTGCGAGCTAAGTGAGAAATTAAGCGATTTAAATAAGTTTAGACGTAAGCACGACAGCCAACAGAAGACCAATAATAAAACCTGTTATACAAACAGGCTTTATTACGATAAGTATTAAAACGGCGACCGGCTATTCACTTCAGTAAACTGTTGATAGAGCCCTGCAACCTCAACTGGATTAAAAGCTTCGGTATACGTCAGTTCACTTAAGCGGTGAGTGATATTTTGCAAATCGTGTGAGCGTTGCTGGGCACGTAATTGGTAGCGCTGAAATGCAGCAGGCACATCATAAAAGTTCGAAGCTAAGCTCTGAGCAAGAATAAATGCGTTCTCAATACCCAAGCTAAAACCAATCCCCATCGTCGGTAAAACCGCACAACACGAATCACCCAATAACACCGCATTATCACGAGACCAGTTATCAAAAGGTGCCACATCAGCAAGTGGTGATGGCATAATTTGCTCTTCCGGTGTTTGCTTAATCATTTCCAATAAGTACGGTGAGTAGCCGCTAAACTGTTCGAGGATCGTTGCTTTATCTAAGGTTTCACCTTGCTCAACAGCACAAGCAGCAAACCAATATTTAGCATGAGTTTCACGATCGTAAGTGTAGGTAACAATACGTGAGTGCATACCAGCGAATACATAACATTCATCATCACTGAGCTCGTCAGTATCAAAGTTTACAATACCGCGGCAACAATAGACGCTAGGATTGCGAACAGAGATGTCAGGGGCGACAAATTGACGAACTTTAGAGAAAATACCATCAGCACCGACAATTACATCGGCAATTAACGGCTCGCCATTCACCATTACGGTATCATTCTCAACACTACATCGCTGACCTGTTCGAATATTTTCCTGACCATAAGTATCTAGCAATAGCTGATACAGATCACTGCGGTGGAACAAACCAACCTCTGCATTTACCTTGCTGCCCGCTTCACGCATAGAAAGCCGGTTTATTATCTCAGATGAAGCTGTTGCAGTGGTGAGCACATCGACCGTATTACCCAAGGCTTTTACTTTAGCGGCATCGGTTAATGCAGCAAGCACCTGCATCCCCTCAGGCCACATAATAATACCGGTGCCATCAATGCGCGGTTTATCTGACTTTTCATAAACTGTCGCTTCAATACCAAACATCCTCAGCGACAATGCTAGCGCTAACCCATTTAGCCCTGCCCCAACAATTGCCACATTTAGAGACTGTTTATCCATTACCTTCACCATATGTTATTAGTATTTTGCGATAAGGTAGCAATAAGTCGTGCAATTTAATACAGTAATGTCTAACTTTTCGGTCAGTATTATATTTGAAATAATTCTCTATAAAATTCATCGACTAACGCTTGCACTTTCACATGACTAGGTTTTAGCTATAATCTGTATTCTTCCAGCAGTACTCTTCGCAGGCATTCCCCAAGCCGCTAACACCGCGCCTCCCATCAGCGTTGCCAACAACCAGTACAAATGAGTAAAGGCGCCTGTCGTTCCATAAATAGTCGCGATAAGCCCATACGCTGCAGGGCCCGTGCTGAAACTGAGCATATACTTAAGCGCATACATTCTCGAGCGCCACTGATTAGCCGCATACTTACCTATTAGCCAATCGTTGATTGGAATTTGAGCGTACATACTAAAGACTAAACCTGTTAAGCATAAAACTAGCCCCCAGCCCGAAGCGACAGAAGACAACAGAAGAAAAACTGTTTGAGCTGCAACAGAAACCAATAGTAAAGATCGTGCTGAAAGCCGATCTAACAACTCTCCGATAATGAGCTGTGAAACAGCCGCTACGAGAAAAATACCCGTTGCCAGTAGTCCAATCGCAGACAGCGAAGTGTCGAACGTGCTTTGCAAAATTTTGGGCAGCACCGTAGTGATACTTTGAAAAACTAACCCGCCAAATGTCGCAATAACGGCAATCGTGACAAAGAGCCTAATTAAACTGGCTTTTATATCCTCTATTTGAGTCCTTGAGTGATGTTTAGATTGCTGGGGATACTCAATGGCTTTTACCGTAAAGCTATAAGCGACACCAACGAGTAAACAAAAAATACTGGGGATTAAAAAAGCCACCTGCCAACCAAACATTTGAGAGAGATAAGATGTTACAACGGCAGCACAGGCTAAACCAATATTTCCAGCAAGACCATTTATAGCAATAGCCCGCCCAGTTTTATTTGCTGTACTGTAAATAATGGCTAGCCCTACGGGATGGTATATCGAAGCAAAGAGCCCAATTGCAGTAACCCCTAACGCAAGTTGTGTCGGCGTTTGAGCAAAAGCGGTAAAAATACCAGCCCCCCCCATACCGTAGAAGAAGATGTGCATCATCGCTTTTTTGCTCCAACGATCACCCAACCAGCCTGAAGGCAATGCCCCTAGGCCATACGCGAGTACACCAAACATACCTAGCTTCAATAACTCTGCGTAGCCAATGTCCCATTGATCTTGTAATCCCAACACCGCTGTAGGAAAAATTAAAATAAAGAAATGATTAAGTGCATGACCTAAGTTCATAACTTGAAAATGTCGTCGCTGAATATTCATCATTGTTCCCGTTTATTCCATGATGAAAACAGTTTACAGCGCCAGTATTTGTCTCATAGACTCCATTAAGCCAACTTATTGCCCGAATGAGACATTATGAGTAACGCTATTTTGAATACTGGAATACCACATGCGGCCATTGTTATCCCTCAGTCTTATCCAGACAGCCACATAATTGACTGGCATCATCATAACTTCTCCCAATTAGTTTTTGCCTGCAGTGGCGTCATGATCGTGGAAACCCATGAGAACCTTTGGGTTATTCCATCTCAAAGAGCCGTATGGATACCAGCAGGTACATTGCATAAAGTATCAATGCACGGGCATGCTGAAATGCGTAATTTCTATGTACAAGCTGAATATGGCAACGACAAAGAGCTACCAAAGCAAAGCTTTGTATTGAATGTAACCCCGTTGATGCGAGAATTACTCCTGCATCTAGCAACCATAGATCTGGAAACCGCAGATAAGCACGAAGTAGAAAGGCTAATCAAAGTTGTTCTTGATCAACTGCGTTCAGCCCATCAAATAACCTTCTATTTACCTGTTGCCACAGACACAAGGTTAGTAACCATTTGTGAAGCTTTAATCGCTGCCCCTTCTAATCACGACTCTCTTAACGAATGGGCATCACGTATCAATACCAGCAGCCGTACATTAAGCCGTTTATTTCGCAAAGAATTAGGCATGTCTTTTATTGATTATCGCCAACAAGTAAGACTGTTTGAAGCCTTAAAACAACTAGCTAAAGGAAAGTCTGTAACCATAGTCGCTATGGAAGCTGGGTTTTCAAGCCAAAGTGCATTTAACCGGTTATTCAAAAGGAGTTTTGGGGTTACACCTGGCAATTTTTTCAGCCAAAAGTAAGTCATTTTCATGCCAAATCTCACCCCCAAACGTGAAAATTCAGCTGAAATTTAATGGCAATCAGGATGTTCACCACCTTCCTCTACAATGTAACCTATTAATAACTTATTATTGTTTGTTTCATTTACTCAATAAGAAAATCTAAATCAAGATTAGCTAACCATACCCTTTAGCAACCTCTATAAGCTGAATCCCACTTATTAAGCATAAAATGGAAACACATTAAGAGTGATTTTTACAAAGCCTAACTCTTTCTTTACTATAGCTTTATATGTAACCTATCATCAATCCAGTTCTGATTCGTACACTCCCCTTCTAAAAAGTCATCACTCCACGCGAAATTGTAATCATATATTGCAAATCTTTAATATAAAAAAATATGATTTACACATATAATGCCATCAATTTTTCTTATTACAGCATCGATTGATACTTTGCCTACCTCACTTAAGCAAGAAGCTTAAGTGGAAAATGGTAAACCCCGAAGGGGAAAAGATGTGCAGAACTTGGGGTAAGCATGAGTAACGGGGATTCCAACAACAATCAGCTGTTTTCGCCAATGGAAATGATGGCGGAAGCGGAAAAATTCGCACTAAGTAAGGCTAAGAAAACCAGTGGCATGACACTGGGACTAGCGACCATGGCAGGTGCGTTTATCGGTTTAGCTTTCGTGTTTTATATTACTGTAACAACAGGGAGTGCCACTTCAGGGTGGGGACTTAGCCGTTTAGTCGGCGGTATTGTTTTCAGTATGGGGCTGATTTTAATTGTTTTGTGTGGAGGGGAACTGTTCACCAGTTCTGTGTTATCAAGTATTTCTTGGGCTAATCGCCAAATCTCATTTAAAAAAATGTTGTCTATATGGGCCAAGGTATACATTGGTAACTTCATCGGTGCCATGTTTATGCTTTTGCTGATCAGCGCTGCCGGGCTATTTCTATTGAATCAAGGCCAGTGGGGACTCAATGCACTGAATATCGCCCAACATAAAATTCACCATACGCCAGTACAAGCTTTCTCTTTAGGTGTGCTATGTAACCTATTGGTTTGTTTGGCAATTTGGATGACATTCAGCTCTGCAAATGCCTTAACAAAGGCCGTACTCATGATTCTGCCCGTCGCTATGTTCGTTTCTAGCGGGTTTGAACACTCCGTCGCAAATATGTTTATGGTGCCGCTTGGTATCGTTATTCAAAATTTCGCCCCTGAGCAATTTTGGCAGATGGTTGCAGCAGAACCGCAGCAGTACAGTGATCTGACAATATCAACCTTCCTTATGGCGAATTTACTTCCAGTGACGCTTGGCAATATTTTTGGCGGAGCGGTATTGGTTGGGCTCACTAATTGGTGTATCTTCCGCCGCCCACAGCTAAAAGCAACGAACATCCGGTCAATCACTCAGCGTTTAGACATCGTATCAGTCAAGGAGGCAGATATGCTCTCTCACGTAACAATAAAAGACATCACAAACACACAGCCACTTACATTAACAGCCGATATGCTTGTGCCAAATGCGGTTGATAAAATGATTGAGGGCAATGTTTCAGGTGCACCAGTTTGTGATGTAAATGGTCGCTTAGTCGGATTCCTTTCAATGTACGATTTAATGAAGGAGCTTTGGTACCAAGACTACCAGCCCAACCAGGGAACTAAAGTCGTCGACCTGATGAATTGTGAGGTAGTGGCCGTTGATGTGAAAGATCGCTTGGTAGATGTTGTTGAATATCTCTGTATCGATAAAGATCAGCTTTATCCGACCTCAGCAATGGGAATAGCAACCAGCATGACTTCTCTACCATTAGAGGAGCGTGTAAAAGCCATGAAAGTAAGCAAACCGCGCATACTACCAGTGCTACAAGATGGTGACTTTATCGGTACGATCACTCGTGATAGCGTCATGGCAAAGTTACGACATGTCTACCCAAAGCACGCCACTGAAAAAGTGTCCCGACTAGAAATTGCATAATTAAAGAAAAAGGGATCAGCATGGAAAGCTTAATGGTGATGTCATCTGCGATATTGTGGACTATTGGACGTTATTATATTTGTACCCCTGCACAGTGGCAGGCCAAGCATTGGTTTATCAAAGGGCTTGCTATAACATTGGCACTCTTTCCGACGGTGTTATTTTTCCATTGGGACAAATTAATGACGTCTGCGATGATATCTTCAAAAAATCAGGTCATCTACTGCGAAATATCGCTACGTCTATTTTTAATTGTTATCGCAATCCAAGGCGTTATGGGAGTGACTTTTATCGTTAGCTCCTTAAAAAGTAGAGCGTAGTCTTTATTTTTTTAAGGCATTCGAAAAGCACTTAATCTCATTATGCTTAGGCCATCAAATAAGCCCCTAACGGGGCTTTTAAATTCAGCGAATGCAGAGCTAAATAAGTCCATCAATAAAGAGTTTCAGCCCTGAGATAAATAGGAATACATAACATAATCGATACACCCACTCTTGGCTAACACGGTGCAATAACCACACACCTAAGTACACGCCCACAGGTGCCAATGGAATTAATAGTAAAGCTGTCATCAAATTAGTTGAATCAAATTCACCTAACAAGGTATAGGGAACCAACTTGAATAAATTGATGATAGAAAAAAGCACCGCCATTGTCGCTATCAAGGTGATTTTTTCAAGCTTAAGCGGTAGCAAGTAAATACTCGCAGGGCCGCCACCAGCATGGATCGCAGTACTGGAAAAACCACTTAAGCTGCTCCACCACCACGCACTAAATGCACCAGACGGTTTAGTCTGTTCACTTTGTTTCAGTACATACTGGGCACAAAATAATAAAGATAAGCCACCAATTAATAACTTCAGTCCAGCTTCCGGCGTTACACTCAAGAATACACCCGCTAAAAATACTCCCAACAGTGAGCCTGGCAGCATTTTTTTTAATATCGGGTAATCTGCATTTTTATAATGCTGCTTAACGGCAAAAGCATCCATTACACACAGAATTGGCAGTAAAATAGCAGCAGCTTGAGTGGGCGATACAACTAATGCCATTAACGGCACCGCGATAATACCAAGCGCCCCACCCAAGCCACCTTTACCGATCCCATAAATCAACACTGCAGGTATAGCTGTTACGTAAAACCAAGGGTCGGTAACAATCACGAATTTACACTCCAAGTCCTGCTAAATAATTACGACTCTTAATAAGATCGGCTTTTACTGTAGCGGCCTGCATTACAGGTCGCTCTTGCTCAACCACTATCCAACCATCGTAATTAATATCTTCAAGCGCTTGAAAAACTTCCGAATAGTGAACATCACCGTCCCCCAATGGACGAGTAAGTCCAAGCGTATAGGCTTGACTAATTCCGCACCGGTCACGAAGTGACTTGTGGAGACGCTGTCCATCAATATCTTTCACATGGAGGTGTTCAAGCCGATTTCCGTAACGCTTAATATATTCTTCGGGCTTCATGCCATCAATGTATAAATGCCCCACATCAAGACACAAACCAAGCAGATTCGCTGGGATATGATTCATCACAGCAGCAATTTCATCAGAAAATGCCACATACCCACCAGAACTCGGATGAAGTAGAACTCGAAGCTCTTGCTCTTTCGCTAGTGATGCAACAGCAGCTATCGTTTCAATCATATCTTGTTGCTGCTTATACGATAACCGAGGAGCAATTACACCATGTCCAATATAAGCATCACGTTCCGTATTAGCTTGATCCATGATGATCAGCTTATCAACTCCAATTGCTTTTAATTGCATGATGACCTGATCTGCGGTTTCAATAATCTCTGCTTTTTTGGATGGGTTGCTGAACTCACCATGTAAATTACCGGCACACACTTGTATACCCCGGATTTTTAATGCACCGCGTAACACCTCTGTTTCAGATGGGAAAAAACCAACAGGCCCCAACTCAATACCTTGGTAACCCGCAGATTGTGCCTCAACTAAAATTTTTCCCCAACTTGGATTTTGTTCAAGTTGTGCTTGCTCAACTCCCCAACAGCATGGGGCACACGCCACTTTCATTGTCATAATTACATCCCTTCACGACAAACTACTAAAATTCAGCTTAACTCTACGAGTACCAATTACAGCGCAAAACCGTTATCAAGTAGATACTGACGGCTCTTTTTAATATCAGGCAAGGTAGTATCTGCGTTACGTGGATCGCGTTCTTGTTCAATGGTGATCCAACCGTTATAACCAATGATTTCCAATGCACGCGCAACTTGTTCGTAGTCAACAGCCCCTTCGCCAATAGGACACATAACCCCATCAGCACAAGCTTGCCAAAATCCAACTTGCTTCATTATGGCTTTTTCTAATCGCGCTTTATTTACATCTTTAAAGTGGACATACTCAAGACGCTCTGCATACTCAATTAAACTCTGAGCGGGATCCATTCCAGCATAATAGAGGTGACCCGTATCAAGACATAAACCAGCATCATCAACAGAGATATCATTTAACATCCTATTAAGTTCATCCTGATACTCGATATAGCCCCCAGCATGCGGATGAACGACAGCACGCACCTGATATTTTTTTGCAATCTCGCTGATCATTCTTATTGTTGTCATCATGACATGCCAACGCTGATCATCTAACCGCGGTGCTTGCTCTGATATACCCGCATAATGACTACGAATATCGTTTACACAATCAATAACAACCAGTTTGGTTGTGCCAATTTTTTGTAATAACCCACACAACCGTTCGGTCTTCGCCAAAATATCAGTTCGCATTTCAAGTTCAGATAGCGGTTCAAAAATGGTTCCCGCACATACTTCCAAACCTTTCAAATACAATGCAGTATTCACCGTATCGGCATCTAGTGGTAAGAATCCATATGGGCCGAGTTCAAGGCCAACAAAACCCGCTAACTTTGATTCTGATAACACTGTCATCCAATTCGGATTATGCGGATTAGAGTCAGACTCAACTCCCCAGCAGCAAGGGGCACACGCAAGTAAATTACCCATTTTTAAAACCTCTACAAATACATTCAATGTCAATTTAATAAGCTATTGGGAATACAGCTTATAGATAAACACTCGCTAATTTCGTGATACCTCCCCCATCCTATCTTTGCATTTACGCAAATCAGATTTGAATCTTTGGCTATAACACCTCCCTGCTCGCTCCTCGTACACTGAAAGCATGTTGTTAAGTTAGTCATAGGAATTAAGCAGTATGGAACCTATTTATATCGTTGCGGCAAAGCGTACCCCCATTGGTAGTTTTAACGGTGCTTTAGCCCCTGTTTCAGCCCCTCAACTTGGTGCAGCGGCTATTAAAGGAGCGCTAAACCAATGTCATCTTGATCCGAGTTTTATTGATGAAGTGATTGTAGGTAACGTACTCAGTGCAGGAATGGGGATGGGGCCAGGTCGCCAAGCCGCTATTGCGGCAGGTATCCCTGAAACAGTCCCAGCTTATACGCTTAACATGATCTGCGGCAGCGGTATGAAAACAGTGATGGATGGCACCAGTCATATTCGATCTGGTGATGCAGAGATCGTATTAGCTTGCGGTATTGAAAGCATGTCTCAAGCACCTTTTGTTAGTTCTTACCAGCTAAGAAACGGTGTAAGAATGGGGCACCAAAGCCTTGAAGATACGATTATAAAAGATGGCCTAACGGATGTTTTTAACCAATACCACATGGGGCTTACCGCTGAAAATATCGCAGAGCAGTTGAATATTAGCCGAGAAGAACAAGATGCTTTTGCCCTAGCTAGTCAACAAAAAGCGGTTGTAGCAATTGAAGCGCATGGTTTTAGCAGTGAAATAGAGCCTGTTTGTGTCACCCACCATCGTAAAGAATATTATGTCAGCACCGATGAATACCCAAAATCAGATGCGACCTTGGATAAATTACAGTCGCTACGCCCTGCATTCAAAAAAGACGGTACGGTGACAGCTGGTAATGCCTCTGGTATTAATGATGGCGCTTCTGCGATTATTCTTGCCTCTAAATCAGCGATTGAACGTTATCAACTTGAGCCGCTTGCCGAGATCATTGCCTGTGGTCAGGCAGGTATGTCACCGAAAGTGATGGGGTTGGGCCCAGTACCTGCCATTGCGAACGCATTGGATAAAGCGAAACTTTCACTCACCGACATTGACTATTTCGAACTTAATGAAGCTTTCGCCGCTCAAGCGCTTGGCGTGATAAGAAGCCTTTCTGAGCAACATAATGTGGAAGCCGAATGGATTCAGTCTCGCACTAACCACAATGGTGGGGCTATCGCTCTAGGTCACCCACTAGGGGCGTCAGGCAACCGCATACTAACCACTCTGATTTATGAGCTAGAACGTAAACAACTTAATTACGGGTTAGCCTCTTTATGTATTGGTGGTGGCATGGGTACAGCAGTCATTATTCGTCGCTGTACAGCCTAAAAAGGAATCAATAATGAAAAAACATATAAATGAAGCAACGATTGCTGCGCTACTGCATGATGGAATGACCATTATGATAGGTGGGTTCATGGCGAATGGTGCCCCTGAAGGCTTAATTGATATCATTTTAAAAAGTAATATCAAAAATATCACCCTTATCACTACCGATACCGGCACACCAACAACAGGCTCCGGTCGTTTAATTAGCGCTAAACGTGTTAGCAAACTCTTTGCCTCGCACATTGGTACTAACCCAGAAACTGGCGCACAAATGAATAGCGGTGAGCTAGATGTCGAGCTTGTTCCTCAAGGGACACTAGCCGAACGTATTCGCGCTGCAGGTGCAGGACTTGGTGGTGTGTTAACACCAACAGGGTTAGGTACTGTTATTGCAGAGGGAAAGGAAGTCATTAATATCGATGGTAACGACTTTTTACTAGAGAAACCATTACATGCAGATTTAGCTCTAATTCGTGGCTCTGTAGTCGATACAAAAGGAAATGTTTTCTACAAACGCACTACTCAAAATTTCAACCCCCTAATGGCAACAGCGGCTAAAACCGTAATTGTCGAAGCTGTGACGCTCGTTGAGACTGGTGGAATTGAACCTGAATCTGTACATACTCCTAGCCTATTTGTTAATCATATCTACCAAGGAGCAACAGCATGACTGTTCAACGAGAAAGACATCAAATTCGCAGAATGATTGCATGGCGAGTTGCTCAAGAACTCAAAGATGGTGATGTGGTTAATTTAGGCATTGGTCTTCCTTCACTCGTTGCCAATGAAACCAATAGCGATATCGAAATTTTACTTCAAGCAGAAAATGGTTTGATCGGTATCGGAGAAATGCCAGATGACGAAAATATAGACCCAGATCTAGTCAATGCTGGTGGGCAACCTATTACAGCTACAGCGGGCGCTTGTTATTTTAATAGCGCAGACTCTTTCGCTATTATTCGCGGGGGACATGTGGACGCAACGGTACTTGGCGCGCTCCAAGTGGATGAGCATGGCAACCTTGCCAATTGGATCATTCCGGGGAAAATGGTGCCAGGAATGGGGGGGGCAATGGATCTCGTGGTCGGTGCAAAGAAAGTTATTGTTGCAATGGAGCACACTGTTAAGGGTAAACCTAAACTTCTCAAACATTGCTCTTTGCCATTAACAGCTGCGAATCAGGTAAACCTTATTATTACCGAGATGGGTGTAATTGAGTTAAATGATAAAGGCATGGAGCTCAAAGAAATTGCACCGAACGTAACCGTTGAAGAAATTCAAGCAATGACTGAAGCAACACTGCATATCTCACCAAATTTAATTGAAATGCCCATTCCTACTAATTTATAGTTTCAACGTTAATAGGGTAAGTGAATCATTTACCCTACTCCCTCTATGACTTAGGGTCGAGACTTCTATTAATTATTAGTTTCAACCTCTAATTACTACCTCAACAATCACTATAGATTGTGTTTCACTTGAGTATATAAGGCTCATTCTTTATTTGTATTATTG
>NZ_JAKJSJ010000134.1:0-2148 GCF_050336715.1 Photobacterium makurazakiensis | reverse complement strand
GGTTTCAATCGTTGGTAAATTGGTGTTTACGGTTACAGTTAGCATTGTGAATTTGGGGTTGTTCACCTGCTGTCTCGGTGGGGCGGCCAAGCCGCTTTGGTTTCAGTTTTCCATATAACAAACTGTGCAAGTTGACCCTTAACACGTGGCATTTTCAGTATGAATAGGCTTATGTGATTACGGCGTAAGGTTTCAGTTTCGGGTCGGGCAACTTCACAAGGGCGTTATATGCCATTTTTTCTTATGGTTTAGGTCTCCCTGCCGCGGGTTGTTTTGTGGTTTCAATGTGGGTTGCAATGCAGTGAAAATCGTTCCGTGAACTGGTGCGGTTAACCTAAATCTCATGCCAATATTCATTGGTCTAAATAGCCTTGTCTCTCTCAAATTCATGAATCCGCACTGTTGAATTTGGTGCTGGTTCGTTATGATTTCAGTGTTTACTAAGTCGCTGAAATTACTTTGCTAAGTTAGTTTATTAGTTGGCGGTAGCGCGGTGTTCACGGTTACAGCCAACATTGTGAGTTTGGGGTTGTTCACCTGCTGCCTCGGTGGGGCGGCCAAGCCGCTTTGGTTTCAGTTTTCCATATAACAAACTGTGCAAGTTGACCCTTAACACGCGGCATTTTTAGTTTGAATTGGCTTTTGTGATTACGGTGTAACCTTTAGGTTTTGGGGCGGGCAACTTCACAAGGGCGTTATGGCTTTATCTCGACCTTCATCAAAGTCATCCAGTTTATCGGTAGTGGCGGGTCATCAGTTATACGGTGTAATGCCGTTAAAGTCGCTCGTAGATTATTGCGGTTTACAGTTTAGCACTAACAAATTCATTGCCAATCGTGCATGCAAGTCGCGAGTTCATCAGCCGCAACGGCAGGGTATTTTGTTGTGGTTGTTTTATCGAACGTTGCGGTTATCGACTTGGTTGTTATAAATTAGCGTTTATTCGCAGGTTATATTTGTTCAAGTTTATCTAGCCGCAATTTGTCATCGCGCGTTTTGAGTTACTACGCAGGTTGCGGTTCGAAGTTTGAAGTTCACACGGTCCTTATCAATCGCCAGCTTTGCCGTTTTCAAGTTCGTGTGCCGCAACAATAGTTTGGTGTCGGTAGGTGATGAACTTATCATTTACTAAGTCGTTGTACCTATAGAAATTCACTTTTAGTTTCAGCGGGTTGTACTGCCAATGTTGGGTTAGTATGATGTTGTTATAGAAGT
This sequence comes from Photobacterium makurazakiensis, assembly GCF_050336715.1. Lineage (NCBI taxonomy): Bacteria > Pseudomonadati > Pseudomonadota > Gammaproteobacteria > Vibrionales > Vibrionaceae > Photobacterium > Photobacterium makurazakiensis. Next base: position 933 of record NZ_JAKJSJ010000134.1, on the reverse strand, counting down.
GAAAGTTGTTGGCTAACTCTACGGTTTTAGCCATAACAAAACGCTCAAGCAGACACATTACACTCGGCATTTTTGGTATGGAGTTCGGTGGATTTGGAAAGCTAAGTGGGTGTGCTGCTTAGCTCAGCGTTATGGCTTTATATCAACCTTCATCAAAGTCATCCAGTGTTACTGTGGTTGCTGGTCAACAGTTATACGATGCAATGCCGTTAAAATCGCTTGTGAATTATTGCGGTTTGCACTTAAGCACTAAGTAAATTCATTGCCAATCGTACTTGCAAGTCGCGAGTTCTTTAGCCGCAACGGTAGGGTCTTTTGTCGTGGTTGTTTCAGCGCTAGTTGCGGTTATCAACTTGGTAGCAATAAATTCTCGCTTATTCGCTGGCTATATTTGTTCAATTTCTCTAGCCGCAATTTGTCATCATATGTTGTTGGTTTCTACGCTGGTTGCGGTTCAATGTTGGGCGTCACAAGCTTCTTTTTGAACGCCGGCATTGTTGTTTTCAGGTTCACGCGCCGCAACAATAGTTTGGTGGCGGATGGTGATGAGCTTATCGTTTACTAAGTCATTGTGCCTACAGTAATTCACTTTTAGTTTCAGAGGGTTGCACTGCCAACGTTGAGTTAGTATGGTGTTGTTATTGACGTGAAAGTTGCTGGCTAATCCTAAGGGTTTAGCCATAACAAAACGCTCAAGCAGACACATTACACTCGGCATTTTTGGTATGGAGTTCGGTGGATTTGGAAAGCTAAGTGGGTGTGCTGCTTAGCTTAGCGTTAGCTGCTTTTTAGCCTTGAGTAAGGCGTCCTCATTTGAATTAGTTTCGATGTTACACAAATATTTGTAGTGAATCGCAGTCTAAGCAAGGCGGACAATTTGCTTATACATCGCAATACATCAATTCGTTATTCTTGAGTTACTGTCAATTAGAT
>NZ_JAKJSJ010000133.1:0-2716 GCF_050336715.1 Photobacterium makurazakiensis | reverse complement strand
ACTTAGTAAACACTGAAATCATAACTAACCAACACGAAATTCAACAGTGCGGATTCATGAATTTGAAAGAGACAAAGCTATTTATACCAATGAATATTGGCATGAGATTTAGGTAAACCGCACCAAGTCACGGAACAATTTTCACGGCATTGCGACCCACATTGAAACCACAAAACAAACAGCGGCCATGACACTTAAACTGTAAGGAATAATGGCATATAACGCCTAACATAAGTTGCGCCCCACTAAACTCACCAAGCGCACCGGACTCTACACCAAAAATGCGCAGTAAAATACGTCAACTTGATGTTCTTGTTAGTTGCGTGCGGTATCAAGTTTTTAAACCTAATTTAAGGAAAACCTAAATATTTTTTAAAAAAATAACCAAAATCAATAGTGAAAATGATACAAGCATAGATATCATTAGTTTTTTTATACTATATAGAATCCAATGCTTCGACTTAGGAAGTCGGTCTGAACTCTTTTCAGAATTAACATAAAATAGTACATGATATGGTGATACGGGAAAATTAAACCAAAATATATCTCGGTAACCGTCAGGATCATACTTTTTAATCAACATACCTAAATAAATAGTTAATAAAAAAGAACCTAAAAGACCGAACACTCCGATACAAAATAAAAGAAAGATTACAATATACCCCATAAGACTCCTGATATGTACGATAAACACTTAAACTGTTCATTGAAGCAAGTAACGCCCTTGTGAAGTTGCCCGCCCCTAAGCCCAAACATTACACCGTAATCACACTAGTCAATTCATACTGAAAATGCCACGTGTTAAGGGTCAACTTGCACAGTTTGTTATGTACTTGAACTCACTGCTAACTTGATACCTAGAGCAATGAATATTGTTCCCACGGTTCGATCTAGCCATACGCTTAATCTTTGGCTACTTCTGACTTTTTCCGTCAATTTTGATGCTGCAAGTACATAAAGAACCTCAACAACCACGGCGACTAACACAACAAGTAGCCCCAAATACATTAGTTGGATTGGCACTGAGCCATTACCATCTCGAATAAACTGAGGTAAGAATGCCATAAAGAAAATGGCAACTTTAGGGTTCAATATATCAACCAGAACGCCTTGCTTAAAAGCGACCCAAGCAGATTCTTTTGGTTGTTCATTTTCAGATATATTTAAGCTTGTCCCCGCAGAGTAAAATGACTGATAGGCAAGATATAATAAATACCCGACACCAATATATTTGACAATAGAAAATGCAAATGCCGATGAAACCAAAATAGCAGATAACCCGACAGAAGCAGCAAACACATGAAAGAGTGCGCCTGTACAAACACCTAATGCTGATGCAATACCTACCCTTTTGCCATTCGCTATTGTTTTAGTGAGTATATAAAGAAGATCAGGTCCAGGGGCTACGTTTAAAGCAAACGCAGTCGAAAAAAATAGCAACCAATAACTTAAATCAGACACGAACACTCCTTGTTTCGCTTAATTTAAAAAAGTACATAACGCCTGCCATAAGGTGTGCCACGATGAACCAACCAGACACACAGAACTCCATACAAAAACCGCCAAGTGTAAAGCATCACCTTGATGGCCTTGTTAGCAATTTTTATTCACCGTGTAGTTTTGTATCTCACGTGACCAAAACTCGACAAGTAAACTATCTTCAAGCCAAACCTCGTATAAAGGCCCACCAAACCTTGCTCTAAATCGATGCACCAAACCATGCTTATCAGCAATTCTAGCTAGCTCATTAATATCTTTGTTTGCTTCCAGCATAAAATGAGAAGCATTAAATTCTTGAGATTTATCCTGCCGTTCATAAACTGCAGCATGCACTCCATAGCACAAGGCATATTGGTTGGGAATAAACTCAATTAACTCATTTTCACCTTCATCCCAGATACAAAGCCAAGCATTTTCCATTGTCTTTGAGGGAAAGGGCTTCACTTCACCTGATGTAAGTTCAGCTAAAATAGCCGCGCTTCTTTCAGGAACTTTTGAACTAATGGATAGATGTTTAATTTTCATTTGATGAATAATCCTTCCTTGGAATTGCTAACGCCTGCAATAAGGTGTGCCCCACTGAACCAGCAAAGCGCACCGAACTCCGTACCAAAACCGCCGAGTGTAACGCATCACCTTGATTGCTTTGTTATGCAATTTCGATTGTATGCTATTGATAGTATTTCAGAAACGCTTCCAGCACCTACATAAATTTTGCCATCAATATAATGGTCATGCCCATGTGATTGCTCATCAAGATATGAATCCTGAAATAGCAGAAACTCTTCACTTTTAAGCTCTACACCTAACGAAGACAGCATTTCATATATATGAACAGCAAAGTTAAAAACACATGGGTTAATATTTACTACATCATGATACCAATGAAGTACCTTGCGAATAGTTACTTCTTCTTTTGCTTTAAACTTTTTAGGTATTCCTTCAATTGACAACTCGACAAGCGATGCAGGCACAAGGCATGCGTATAGCATATCCGTCATTAGTTGAGGCAATTTCTCGAACGGAATTATCAGTAACCTATTTAAAAGCTCTTCTTGATGATGAAATAGATTACGTAGTGCTTTCAGTGCTATGAACTCTTCACTATCGTAAAAGTTCGCATTCTGTGATGTTTCTAACCTATCATTCAAGCTATGTATCGAGTTCAATAAATTGAAAAGAGTATCTAAATCAGGCTCTACTGTATATTTATAAT
>NZ_JAKJSJ010000132.1:0-2887 GCF_050336715.1 Photobacterium makurazakiensis | reverse complement strand
AGGTATGTATACACGATAAACAGCGCAATGATTCACCGTTAAGATGTAATGCACTGAGATATATACATTATTATGAATTAGTAAGTGAATTTAATAATTGCTCTTCTTTTGGCCTGTCGGAATCAGTGTAAGAGCTTTGATTGATCGCGAGTGCTCCTTCAATTGAGTGCAAGAACGTCAGTATTGCGATGCCAATGTGATCGCTCGCCCCCCTTCGATTGAGCAAAAAACAACAGTATTGTGAGATAAGTAGGCTATACCAATACTATTAGAGGCAAAATTTAATGAATGTGATCGCTCGCGCCCCTTCGGTTGAGCGAAAAACAACAGCATTGTGCAACAAACAGACCACGCCACCACTATTAGAGGCAAAATTTAATGAATGTGATCGCTCGCGCCCCTTCGATTGAGCRAAAAACAACAGCATTGTGCGATAAGCAGGCTATACCRCCACTATTAGAGGCAAAATTTAATGAATGTGATCGCTCGTGCCCCTTCGATTGAGTACAAGAACATCAGTATTGCGATGCCAATGTGATCGCTCGTCCCCCTTTGGCGGGGTGAAAAACAACAGCATTGTGCAAYAARCAGRCYACRCCACCACTATTAGAGGCAAAATTTAATGAATGTGATCGCTCGTGCCCCTTCGATTGAGTACAAGAACATCAGTATTGCGATGCCAATGTGATCGCTCGTCCCCCTTTGGCGGGGTGAAAAACAACAGCATTGTGCAACAAACAGACCACGCCACCACTATTAGAGGCAAAATTTAACCTGATTACCACCAACTTTCAGCTAATTTAATGAACGCAGGACATTAAGGTGATTTAATGCATGATTGTTTATAATATAGTTAAAAATTGAATGAGGTGGGATTATTAATGGACAATAAGAAACGTTTGTCACCCCAAGAAATGCGCAAAGTTTTACTCACGAACGCAAAAGTGTTGATGAGTGAGCGATTTAAAGTGTTGGGGGTTGAAGTATCAGGTCAACGAAAGTTACCAACATCTTCAAAGAAATAGATTTCAATGATACCCGTTACAACAGGGGTACAGGCAACTTGAGTAACCGATCTGGCATTGGCGGCGACTTCATAGAGGAACTAAGTAACGCGTCTAGAACTTCTTCTAAGCGAAACCTGTAGTTAAACCTGAAACAAAACTCACTTAGATATCTTGGTAAATGTTTTCTACTTATTGCGTGGTACGTACCGTGGAGCGAGTTTTTCACGTTGCTGATCATGGTATCAACCCAATGAAAGTATTTATCCTGAATATCATCCAGATCCATAGCACCATCTTTTACAACTCTATCGTGCTGCATATTGGCACATGTAAGTCCCTCAAAACATGAAAGTCCGTCTGAAATAGCAATGGTCTGTGGAGCAAGGTGCTTCTTCGCCCACTTAGCAATTTCATCTTTTCTGAACCCTTCAACTACACTCATACGCATGTAGACAGGGTTACACTCTTCATTTAGAGCAACCGCTGCAACAAACGGTACTTTGTTCATTGAACCTCTACCTCGCTTACCTTTCTGTTTACCACCCCAGTACACATCATCAAGTTGAACAATATGTTCGAGCTTATGTTTGTCGTCATGCTCTTTCATTGCTTGCATAAGCTTGTGTTTCATGCGCCAAGCAGTGTTGTAAGACACCCCTAAGTGTCGGGAAAGCTCCAATGCGGATACACCATTCTTGACTTGGGTGAGTAGAAAAATGGCGAGAAACCAGATAGTCAAAGGTAGTTTGGTGTTGGCTAAGATTGTTCCAGAAGTAAGAGATGTTTGTAGGTGACAGTTGTTGCACTGATACAAAGAGTGGCGTTTGAGCTTACAGTATTCTTTGCATCCACATTTAGGGCAAACATATCCAAGTGACCAACGCATGTTGAAGAGTCTTTCATAGCACTGTTCTTCAGTGCTATATAAGCTCATAAAGCGTGGAAGTGAAATTCCCTCCTGAAATTGAACCTTATTTTTCGCCATAAATACCTGCTATTACTGAAATTTTAGTGTAGCTGACCATACAATCAGATCAAGCTGAAAGTTAGTTATAATCAGGAAATTTAATGAATGTGATCGCTCGTGCCCCTTCGATTGAGTACAAGAACATCAGTATTGCGATGCCAATGTGATCGCTCGTCCCCCTTTGGCGGGGTGAAAAACAACAGCATTGTGCAACAAACAGACCACGCCACCACTATTAGAGGCAAAATTTAATGAATGTGATCGCTCGYACCCCTTCGATTGAGCAAAAAACAACAGCATTGTGCGATAAGYAGGCTATACCACCACTATTAGAGGCAAAATTTAATGAATGTGATCGCTCGCGCCCCTTCRRTTGAGCRAAAAACAACAGCATTGTGCGAYAAGCAGGCTACACCACCACTATTAGAGGCAAAATTTAATGAATTGTGATCGCTCGTGCCCCTTCGATTGAGTACAAGAACATCAGTATTGCGATGCCAATGTGATCGCTCGTACCCCTTCGATTGAGCAAAAAACAACAGCATTGTGCGATAAGCAGGCTATACCACCACTATTAGAGGCAAAATTGAATGAATGTGATCGCTCGCGCCCCTTCAGTTGAGCGAAAAACARCAGCATTGTGCGATAAGCAGGCTACACCATTACTATTAGAGGCAAAATTTAATGAATGTGATCGCTCGYGCCCCTTCGATTGAGCAAAAAACAACAGCATTGTGCGATAAGCAGGCTACACCACCACTATTAGAGGCAAAATTTAATGAATGTGATCGCTCGTGCCCCTTCGATTGAGTACARGAACATCAGTATTGCGATGCCAATGTGATCGCTCGTCCCCCTTTGGCGGGGTGAAAAACAACAGCATTGTGCAACAAACAGACCACGCCACCACTAT
>NZ_JAKJSJ010000131.1:0-3069 GCF_050336715.1 Photobacterium makurazakiensis | reverse complement strand
ATCCATATTCCACCAACATATGATTAAAATTTATAGTTTGATATAACTTTATGAACGCTCACCTTTCATGATACCTCTTGAAACTAATATAAGAGAAATACATAGAGTAAGCACTGACACTGATAATAAAATAACATCCAAAGATGCTATATCTTTTACGGCAAGTGTGATGTACCTTGATAAAGATAAAACTGCTATTATTATTGGGTATTTTATATATATTTTCCCGTGTTTAATAAAAAATTTTATCATTATTAAAACTTCTAAATAAAGAAACATAAGTAATATATCAGTAAGAGTTACCTCTCTAACAGTAAATAAGTGTATGCCTTCATAATAAATTGCATATATAGTGTTGATTATAATCAACATTACAAGAATGATCTCAAGTGAAAATATAAACGTTAAAAAATATCGTCTGATATATCTAGTCATTATTAGCCATTAAACTTAAATTGTTTTCGATTTTTGAGTGAGAGTGTTTCTTATACTTAAATATATGGGCTGGAGGTAGGTTAAGCCAAGCTTTATTATAACCAACCATTCTTAAATTGTTGAAATATAGCTGAACATCTGTAAATGATTGTTTGCTGCTGTAGCTGTACATGATCAGCAAACCATTTTCCTTTAAAACAAAGCTAATTTGTTCCAACAGATCTTCTCTTTCCTTTTGGTTAAAGTTTAAAAATGGCAATGATGATATAACAATATCAACACTCTCTTTTTTTACATCTTCCTGCAAATTAAATGCATTTAGTTTAAGATTAATGTCGTTTATCTTATTAATTCTATTGATGTAAAAGGGGTTTGTTTCGTATGTATGTAGAGAGGAACAACCTTTATCGATGATTTTTTTTGTAATACATCCATTCCCAGCACCCAATTCAACAATGGAATGGTAATTTTTAATATCTTCAGTCATCTTGTTGATAAGACTTGAACTGCTTGGTGCAATTGAACCTATTTCTTTTGGGTTATTTATAAATTGCCTAAACATGTCCATACATTCATCCTTTATCAAAAACTATTGAAAAATTTAAACTAAAACCTTCGGTGTAACTTCACCTTTAGATGATTGAAGTATAACGATAAAAGAGAAGAGATAAACATGATATAGAATGAATAAGATTTAATTAACTTATTAATGGGGATTAATTAAATTAATTAAATCTTATTTATTCGAATATTGTTGGATATTGCCAATAAGTGTGGTTATTTATTGAAACGCAAAGTTTATTTCAGTGGTGATAATTGTTTAATATTTGATGTCGATAACTTTCATATAAACTAGAACAAATTAATATTTAAATGACCATGGAGTTCGTTATGATAAAACAAAAGTTGGATCAATTAATTTCTGGTATGACCGATGTCATATCAGAAGTTTCAAAAAATGAGTCTGAATCAGGATCTGATTTTAGTGATAAACAAAAAGAGGAGATTGGTAGAGTTGCTTTTGAGTATATAACGAATGACGTTGATATTTTAAGGTCTTTCAATGATAAACTTAATAAAATATCACAAAATAACAATGATGGTGAATCATATCATCGTGGTGTCAAAAAATAGAAATAGTTAAACGAAATTTAACTTGTTTATATTTAATAAGTTAACCTTTGAGTGAGGTTAACTTATTTATATTGTTTTGATAAATAAGATTATTTCAGAGCCTTAAATACTCTGTACTTATCGATTATTAGGTATCGTGGGCTCGATTACTCGTGATTTAAGTTAGCGCTTCGAATATCTTGTATGATTAAATTTGATTGCAGGTATGTATAGTCCTCGATCAACAACATGATACATATGGTAAGTATGAGCATATCCTGAGTATTTTTAAACGTGATGATGAACGTAATATTAAAAGAGATATTTCTATTCTTTCGTCTTTCTCATATCATAACTCATTATTGTAAGATCTGTTATTTTCTTGAACTGGTAATAAATTTGAAAGCTTCTGTTACTTACTCGTCACCAAAGCAATAATTTTTCATTTATCCATATTTATAACTATGTACTTTATTTTTTGAAAATTTCGTCTATTGTCTGCAATGAACGACTGTTTATAAATGTTGAGTCATCTACCATTAAATGTAAGCGGGGATTTAAATGATTATAAGCCATCATCACTATTTGTGCTGTAAATCCAATAAGAAAAATCGCACATAAAACCAATATTGTTTTTTTCACCTGATAACATCCTGTTTGTTATGAGAGTCATATATGAAAATTCACGGTTAGTGCATTGATTGTTTAAGCCAAACACAATCTAGTTAATATTGTTATGTCTTTTAGTACCGTCTTTTTGAAAAAACACTTTTATTGCATGCGTGATACTTTTACTGTCTTTTCTGGTTAATAAATTAATCAAGAGAGGGTTATAATATACGCTAAAAAGCATATAATATTTATGGTTGATCTTTAAATGGTTATATAGACTAAATTCATTTTTCAGCGAAGCATGTAGATAGGGGCCCCATGTGGATGGCGTCAATTTCATCGGCTTTTCAATATCACTTGTGAGTAACTCAATCGTACCTTTTACTTCCTGTACCGTATTACTCGTCGTGCCATAAGATATAATCCAAAACTTAGGTGCTAATGTGTCGTCATTTTTAGAGGCCATAATGAACATTTTATTGGCATTACTATTTATCTCCGTCTGGCTAGTGGCCAACGGTAACTCACATATCAGGCAGTCTCCATAGTTAGTATTTCGGAAAATCTCCCACTGATACTTGTTCAGTACAGATGTTCTATTTGTGTGATTCATAATTATTTTGTCTATTTCTATCATATCTATATGTCGACTTTATTATCTTCTATGAAAAAGATTTCGGAGGTATAGGGTGTATTAGGGCACCGTTATTTCCTCCCTTAATACCTGATTGAACTTTAGGGAATAAACTGTGATATGACCTTGTCTCGCTTAGTCATCAAGAATTACTACCTCCCAATAATATTATTTTGATGTTTTCTAGTATTATTCCCCCCCATCTTATTTTCTTTATCTGGTTTTATTTCATAAGATGAAAACCTGATATGCTTTAGCTTAACACTGTATAAAAT
>NZ_JAKJSJ010000130.1:0-3343 GCF_050336715.1 Photobacterium makurazakiensis | reverse complement strand
ACGTAATATTATGCTGGTATTGATTGGGTAATTACCGATTTCAGGTGATTACAAATAATTGTCTAGCATTGTGAATATAAAACCATGAGCAAATCTGTCGCTCCTCCATTTTCTTGGACGCTGTTATCCCCACGTTACTGGCCAACTTTATTGCTCATCGCTGTGATGTTCTCGTTAAGCCTACTACCATACTCATTTCAACGCCGTTTAGGGCAGGGGTTAGGACGAACTCTACTTCGCTTTATGAAAAAGCGCCGTTTTACGATTGAACGTAATTTAGAGCTCTGTTTCCCTGAAATGAGCGAAACGGCTAGAAAACAAATGGTGAAGGAAAATATCGATAATTCAGGTTTGGCTCTGCTTGAAACGGGTATGGCATGGTTTTGGTCTGATGCAAGGGTAAAGCGACATGTTAAGTTTGAAGGGATGGAGCATATTGAGGCATTAGAAAAACAGGGAAAAGGGGCTGTGTTTATTGCCGTGCATTCAATGAATCTTGAGCTTGGAGCTCGTGCTTTTGGCACGATGAAATCAGGTATTGGTGTACAGCGTGCGAATAGTAATCCTTGTTTTAATTATTTCCAATGCAAAGGGCGCAGCCGTTCAAACCGAACATTGATTGATCGTAAAGATGTTAAAGGCATGCTTAAATCCCTAAAAGCGGGTGGACGTGTTTGGTATGCACCAGACCATGATTACGGTTTACGCCGCAGTACATTTGCGCCTTTATTTGCAGTTGAAAATGCCTGTACGACGATGGGGACTAGTTTGATAGTCGATAGCGCTAAATGTGAGGTGCTTGCATTTACTTTCGTAAGAGACTGCAATTCAGGTCAGTACACGGTAAAAATTTCACCACCACTGCATGACTTTCCTCGTAATGAGCCTGAAAAAGCAGCAGCATTCGTTAACAAGGTTGTCGAGCAATCTATTCTCGAGGCTCCAGAGCAGTATATGTGGCTACATCGTCGTTTCAAAACTCGCCCTGAAGGTGAGCCATCATTGTACGACAAAGAACTGAGAACGAAGATTAAAGAGAAAATCGCTTAGGCTGATTAGCCGTCTGTCTCGAGAACGCCCTTAGCTTGTTATCTTGGTAGCAAGGAAAGGGCGTTTGTATTGGTTACTATCCCACCATATCTATATCACACCATCTTTTTCCCATTAATGATTACCAGCCTTATTCAGCGTAGTTCTTGGTTATCTTTTTATTAGCTCAAAAAATTGTTTGAGAATGATGAATTGCTAAGTCTGTTGTATAGTTATTAGGCTGGTTGTTTGTTAGCCCATCAATGGCTTAACCCGAGCTGTAGTGGTATGTATTTTACCTGTCATCCTCTTGCAACAAATATAATCAAGCAATAAAATACGCCGTTCAATACTGGTATGTTTCAGTAGCATATGTTGGGTTGTGCTTTAGCAAGCTGAACTACCGGTGTAATAAGATAAAAAGAATGGGATAACAATTATGAGTCACGTTACTGCGCCTGTTTTTACCAAATCATTATTGCATCCACGCTATTGGATCACCTTAGTAATGATTGGTCTAATGTATTTAATGAGCTGGTTGCCTTATTTTATCCAATTTAGATTAGGACAGGTCGTTGGACGACTAGGGATGCTTATCGTTAAAAAGCGTAAGAAGACCATTGCTCGTAATCTAGAACTTTGTTTTCCGAGTATGTCGCAAGAAGAGCGCGATAGTATTCTAAAAAAGAACATTGATAATACAGGCTTAGCATTATTTGAAACCTGTATGGCGTGGTTTTGGCCTGATCTTCGCGTTGAACGCCATGTCCAATATGAAGGCTTTGAGCATATCCAAGAGCTAGAAAAACAAGGTAAAGGCGTGCTTCTTGTGGCCGTTCATTCTTTGAACCTAGAGCTTGGCGCGCGTGCATTTGGCTTGAAAACACCCGGTATCGGTGTTTATCGCCCCAATAACAATCCCTGCTTTGATTATTTTCAATTTCACGGACGTGTACGATCAAATAAATACATGATTGATCGTAAAGACGTGAAAGGCATGCTGCGTGCTTTACGTAAGGGTGAGCGTGTTTGGTATGCACCAGATCATGACTATGGTCGTCGTCGCTCAACCTTTGCTCCTTTGTTTGCGGTGGAGAAAGCATGCACAACGACAGGAACCAGCTTATTAGCTGATGCATCAGACTGTGCGCTTGTTCCGTTTGCAATGGTTCGAAATACCGATTCTGGTAAATATACGCTGAAGGTGTTTCCCCCGTTGGATGCTTTTCCTAAAAATGACCCTGATAAGGCAGCTGCATATGTTAACAAAGCTATTGAATGCTCGATCATGGAAGCGCCTGAGCAATATATGTGGTTGCACCGACGCTTTAAAACTCGGCCTGAAGGGGAAGAGTCTCTGTATGATTAAGTGAAAGAATCACTGACTTTTACAGATATTCTTTAAACCAAGATAGTTGCTGGCGCACCACGGACTCGAAGTGTTCACCTGTATATATTTGATAGTGGCTTGCGCTTTGTTCAATATGCAATTTTTTGGGTTCATTCGCCTGTTTAAATAATTTCTCTGATTCACTGACTGGGTTTACGCCGTCTTCACTAGCCGCTACGATGAGTAGCGGTTTATCTAAATTATCCAGAATATCGAGAGGCTTATGATTCATGGTTTCCCAAATGGTTAGAAATGGAATCTTGATATTTAAAGCAGGGTAATCATCTTTGTACTGATTAAAAAAAGCAATCGATTGAGAATCGCTTAACACCTTCGAAATAGATACCATCATTTCTTTGCCTGACTTTTCTTTCTTCTCTCGCATGCGACTCAGTGTATCGATAAACTTCTCTCTTTCATCCTGACTCATTGAACGAGTAATGACAGACTCGCCATCAGAGAAAGCCAGCTGGACAGAAACACACCTTATTAAAGGGGATTGACTGGCTGCAATTATGGCATTCGCACCACCAAAAGACGTACCCCACAGGGCAATACGCTCGATATCAATATGACCGCTATTGGATGCCCACTCTATTGCTGCATGGATATCTTCTATCTGTAATTCAGGCACGAGTCGGCCAGGTTCGCCTTCACTGCCACCAAAACCACGGTAGTCAAATGTTAAGGCTGCGTAGCCATGTTCAGCAAAGCGTTCGGCGAAGGTTGGCAGTAACAACTCTTTTACGCCACAAAAACCGTGGCATAAAATAACAAGAGGGTAGCTTTCTTTTGTTTTTTCTTTCGGCAGATAAAGGTTTGCTGCGATCGACGATCCTTTAGATTTAAAGTGAACGTTTGTATGCATAATTAAATCTCTTTAGGTTTTTATATTTAATATATGGATATCAGGTGAATGTATTC
>NZ_JAKJSJ010000129.1:0-3423 GCF_050336715.1 Photobacterium makurazakiensis | reverse complement strand
AAAACAAGTCAAAACAAACTATTAGTCGTAACCCACCAATACACTTTAGTTTCCCCACTTCTGACAAATTGACATTTAGCCTTGTAAATAACTGAATAACCAATACAAAAAATGGGACCTGATATAATCAGATCCCACCGTGATTTATTAACCCACGTCACTACCCTATTTTCTTTCTTGAGGGTACATTTTGACGTTAAGCTTTATCCGCTTTACCAGCCGCATTCGCAAACTTTGCTAACTGTGTGTCTAACCATGATGGTTTTAAACCAGCATCTTCCGCGGCCTCTTTGCGTCGGATAGCATTACGCACCATCATCGCGCCAGTCCAGCGAATTGGCTCTGGTGGGAAATAGCCTTTGGGACCAGTTGCTAACCCACATCGCGTCCATTCATTGTCTTGCTCGAGCAATAACGATGCTAAGATTTTTCCACCAATCCATGTTTGCGCGACACCATTACCGGAATAGCCTAAACCATACACAATATCCCGATTCTGCTTCATTCGACCAAAGAATGGCATTCCTGTCGTAGAGCGATCAGATGCCCCCGTCCACGTAGTAACAAACTTTTGATTACTTAATGATGGGAATAACCGATTAAATGACCGCCTTAAAATGGCTTGATAACGACTAGGTTGATCAAATAGCGGGCTGATCCGGTTGGCAAATGAGAAATGATTTCCTCCCTTGCCCAACATTAAACGACCATCGGGTGTAGAGCGGTAGTAATGAACAAAAGTGCGTGAATCTACCACGGTTTTACCGTCTTTCAGTCCCATCGCATCAAGCTTTTCTGGAATAGGATCGGTAATAGCCATATCGGATGAAACCAAAACAACGCTGCGTTTAAACTCAGGGAATTGCTCTAGCATCCATGCGTTCAAGGCTAACACGACTTTCTTAGCAAAGATCTCAGCTTTTGGTGTCGTAATTGTAATGGGAATATCGGTGTTAATGCTTTCCATCGGCGTATTTTCATATATCTTCACGCCCATTTTTTCAGCAACACGTTTTAGCCCGCGAGCTAACATGGCAGGCTGTACACTGGCCGCCGCTGGCGAGAAAAAGCCTTCACTGTGTAAAGCTGAACCAGCATCTTGCTGCACGCGTTCTTTTTCCCACAGCTGCCAGCTATTAATTTCGTCTTTGCTCAATGCCTGTAATACCCCAGCCATTGTGCCTTCTTGCGCTTCATTGGTTGCGGTATATAACGTGCCATTACGTCGCAGCTGAGCATCGATATCATGCTGCTCACAGAAATCCTCGATTTCATAAACAGCTCGCTCTGATGCAGCGACTAACTGAGCAGCCTGTTTCTCACCATATAGCTTCTTCATGGATAAGTATTTCGTTGACCATGTCAGCATACATCCGCCATTTCGACCGGATGCACCACTGCCGCATAGCCCTTTATCAATTACCACTACGTCCAAATCAGGTTGTTGCTGTTTAAGATTAATGGCTGTCCATAAGCCGGTAAAACCGCCGCCGACAATACACACGTCAGTTTCAACATCATTTTGTAACACGTTGGGCTGGCTAGACGTTTCAATGCCCATTGCCTGAGCAAACCAAAAAGGCTGAAAAGCCGAAGTTTCTTTTTGCATCCTTCATTACTCGCAGTGGTATAGACCAAATTAATTTATACCTAAATTACCTGCACAGTATGAAAACTTGATGACAGTAATTTCTTTTTTTATTTGCAAAATAATGCTGGCATAAATGTGAGCTAGATCTTAGAATGCGCATGTTTGGGGAGTAGTCACCAATTGTTCGTCTGTCGTCATCTCGAAGCCATATGCTTCCGGCAGCCGAGGGTGGATTTGTAAGCATCTGCGTTACACCATTCTGACGAGACCAACGCCATTAATTATGCACATTTGTGTAGTGTTATTAATGCGCGGAAGGTCTTGGCATTTCATACCCGCCCCTTTCGCGCGATCGTGAAAGGAGAAAATGATGAGCCTATTAAGCTACGAAGGCTTTGCTGTTCTAACAGTATTAATGTTGGCGCTGGACTTATATCAAACCCGTGGTGGCAACGTCACTATCAAAAAAGCCGCTATCTGGAGTTTATTCTGGGTTGCACTGGCTTTAATCTTTAACCTTGTTATCTACTTATACTGGCCACTGATGTCACCAGAAAGTAGCTATACAAACAGTGAAGCAGCAACGGCATTCTTAACTGGCTACCTGCTAGAGAAATCACTCAGTGTCGATAACTTGTTTGTCTTTGCACTGATCTTTGCTCAATTTGCAGTACCAAATGCAATTCGACCACGAGTGTTAATGCTGGGGGTTGTTGGTGCATTGATATTACGTGGCATAATGATCGCTGTTGGTGCTGAGCTACTTACCCAGTTCCATTGGATCTTGTATATCTTTGCGGCATTCTTGCTATATACCGGTTACAAGCTATGGAAAGAAGATGAAGAAGAGCAAGAGGACTTTTCAAACTCATTGCCTGTACGTCTGGTTAAAAAGTGTTTTCGTGTCAGTGATGAATATCAAGGCAACCGCTTCTTTACTAAAGACAGTAAGGGCTGGATTGCAACGCCATTACTGATCGTCATTGCCGTTATTGCACTGACCGATGTGATGTTTGCACTTGATTCTATCCCAGCAATTTTTGCCGTAACAAAAGAGCCGTTCCTCGTATTAACTGCAAACGTATTTGCCCTACTTGGCTTACGCTCTTTGTATTTCGTACTAGAAGGCATGTTGACTCGTTTCTGTTACCTACGTCCTGCATTGGCGTTTATTCTTAGCTTCATTGGTATCAAGATGCTGCTAATGGAAACAAGTTATGCGATTCCAACGCCAGTATCGTTAGGCGTTATTGTTCTGACAATCACAGCGGCAATTGTTGGTTCATTATGGAAAACGAGAGAGGCTGCGGTATAAGCTTTAACACTTGCACCTTAACTCAGCATCATTGCGAAAGTTAAAATACTCAATGGCCAACACAATAAATGTGCTGGCCATTATTAAGTTCATCATTGTTACAACCGTATTGTTGTCCGAATACAGTAACGCCTTCTTTGCCGACACTATAGCGCTTGCATTAACAGTTCTTCTAATTCACTTTCTGTTGTTGGCATTTTGTTTAATTCAATATCGTAACAAGCGCCACCATGTAACATATAAGCCTTCGTCGTACAGTGATCATGATGAAACCACTTTCCATTCAGGCATAAGTCTGTATAGCATTTAGGATCTTTTATTAGTTCCATACAATTACCTCTTAAATTAACTCACACTACACAATTAACGTATCGTTATATAATTGTAATGAAAATGATCCAGATCAATGGTCTTATTAGTATGGAAGTTACCACACTCATACTTTTTATATTTATCTTACAATAAACTTTTAAATCACTTCTATTTTTAACGAAGAACATATTATTCACCCTATCAA
>NZ_JAKJSJ010000128.1:0-3469 GCF_050336715.1 Photobacterium makurazakiensis | reverse complement strand
CTTCTTTCTTATTTGGAATATTAAATCGAGATGTATCTTCAGATTGCTCCATTTCAACAAATAAATGAATTTCATTTTCTGATGATGGTAGTACATGAATCATATTTTTTACCTTTTGCTATAACGCCTGCAATAAGGTGTGCGCACGCTGAACCAGCAAAGCACACTGAACTCCGAACCAAAGCCGCCGAGTGTAGAGCATCACCTTGATTGCCTTGTTATGCATTGAACTCCGTCATTGATTTCACAGACAAAACGGCAATATCTTTACATGTGAATTTACAACAAACACCAAATATTGAGATGAACTCTACATTAGTAACGCCATTACAATCCGACATTTCAATGTCATCAATAACATTTTGATGATTAAAGCCCTCAATATAAAGTTGTTCAACACCGTGAAATTCAAGTGCAATGACATAATCTTTATCAAGAACAGTATCGAAATCCGCTGTACCTTCATTGATAGTCTTTACTGTGTAACAATTCACAGCAGCATTAAGAACACACTGTTTGTTGGATTTTCTCCCACGCTGTAGTTCTAAAGACAATACCTCAGCATCATGAAAACTGGGCCAAGCTCCAAATACATCAGTAACAAGATCTTTATTTAAGATATCCATAATCTATTTGAGTCTCAGCTGATGATAGTGAGTAAACAATAATGCATAACGCCCGCAATAAGGTGTGCCAACTCTGAACTAGCAAAGCACACCGAACTCCAAACCAAAAATGCCGAGTGTAATGGCATCACCTTGATTGCATTGTTACATGCTGCTCCGAAGTTAAAGCGGCTTGGCCGCCCCACCGAGGCAACAGAAAAACCATCAACAATTGCGGAGCTTGATGTAACCCAAACGGCACGCTACCGCCAACCAAATAACTTAATTGGCATTATAAAAACAGCGACTTAGTAACCACCGAAATAATAACGTGCCAACAATGAATTCAATAGTGCGGTTTCATGAATTTGAGAGAGACAATGCCGTTTAGACCAATGAATATTAATCACGAGGAGCGTTAACCGCACTTTCGATGAACGATACTTGTGCATTACGATCACCGCTGGAACCACTGGAAAATCAACAATCGCCGAAGCCAGAAACCTTAAAAAAACTGAGCATGTAACGCCTGCAATAAGGTGTGCCCCACTGAACCAGCAAAGCACACTGAACTCCATACCAAAACCGCCGAGTGTAACGCATCACCCTTGATTGCCTTGTTATGCAACTCCATCCATTGATTCGATCATACTTGGCCGAAAATCTGTCCACGCATGATAAATCTGCGACATATAGGCAACAAGCTCACACTCGGCTAATTGCGATTTACTTTCAACGATTTGAACCAAACCAACTTGCATGACAACCTGATGCAGACATGCTTGGCTACTGCACCGAACCTATAGGCAAAGAAAAGCGCCAGAACTTTCATAGCAGAGTAACGTTGAAATGTAGGTGTTGCATTGCCAGAGTTAAAGGCAGCAAAGAGAACAACAACAAGCTTATCTCCGGACTTTCAGGCAGCCTTTCGGCAAACGAATGGCCAAAGAAATCGTGGAAATGAGCGATGAATTATCTACCATTGAAATTCTTGGCTCTAGGTGCATAACGCCAGCCATAAGGTGTGCCCCACCGAACCAGCAAAGCGCACCGAACTTCATACCAAAAATGCCGAGTGTAACGCATCACCTTGATGGCCTTGTTAGGCATCTGGTACTGAAATGTAGTACGTCGTGAAACATCCACCATGGACATTCCTAGTTTCTACTCTGCTAGCTAAGCGAGATAAACTCACATATTTCGGCCTACTATTTAACAGGTTCAGTGCTACTTCCTTGAGCCCCATTTTTTGAGCTTTCGCCATTAGATCCTTGAACACCGTGGCACCAACACCCCAACTGTTCTTTTGTAGAACAATAGCTATTTCATGGCCGAAGTCATCTGGTTGAATCCCACACCATCCAACGAGCTTTCCTTCAATTTCAATTGCCCGCACATAACAACCTTTCAATGAATTAATTTCAAGTTTGCTATTTATCCAATCTTGTGCCGATTTTTCGTCATATAAGTCATGTTGGATCAAGTGTGTCCTGACTTCGCACTCATTTAACAAAGCAACCAATTCATTAAGCTTTAAACTTTCCAAATCAATGTACTTCATCACATCTCCTTCGGATGCCTAACGCCTGGGATAAGGTGCGCCGCGATGAACCTACCAAGCCCACTGAACTCCATACCAAAAATGCCGAGTGTAACGCGTCACCTTGATACCTTTGTTATGGCGCACTCAAGGCAACAACATCAATAACCATGCACGCACCGCTTCAGGATGACCTGCTCTTAAGCGAACATCATAACCATTTTAGAAAATAGTTAAAGTTATCACCATTTAACCTGCTGAATTGCATCGATAATCAGAGATTATTTGAACTTGAATAGCTCTTTTATCAAAGCAAGAAACAATGTTACAGGTATACCGCGCAGTAACCGCAAACTATGAAGTTAACTGGTTAAATCAACAGAACTTTAGTAATGACATGATTTGGAATATTGACTCAGAAATTAGCAAGCTCGGTATGAAAATCGAGCGGGCTGCGAACAAAACCAATCAATATCTCAGTTCGTTATACAGAAAAGCGTTCAGGTATATCGCCTGAGAAGACAGACTTCGTAGCTGCTAAGCACGACCCGACATTGATAACGCGAACACTACGTTGCCTGTGCACGTCAGCGCCATAACGCCTGCAATAAGGTGTGCCCCACTGAACCAACAAAACGCACTGAACTCCATACCAAAACCGCCGAGTGTAACGCATCACCTTGATTGCTTTGTTATGGCAATTTTTCCATTAAGATTAATGGAGCACCTTCGAACAAACTTCTTTTAAATTCTTTATAACCTAACTTTTCATAAATGTGTTTACCACGACTATTGCTTTCGAAAACATCAAGCCATATACGGTTGAAATTTAACACTTCCATTACAAAGCCTTCTATTTTAAGAATTGCCTCTTGCCCGATACCAAGGCCTTTTGATGCTACAACAATACGCCTTAGCTCAACACTGTTACTTTGAGCATCAATAACTAAAATAACAAAGCCAACAGTTTTATCATTTTGCTTAATCGAGAGATAATAAATATTACTTTTAGTAAATTCTTTCAGATGCACTTCTTTCTTATTTGGAATAATAAATCGAGATGTATCTTCAGATTGCTCCATTTCAACTTCAGATGCACTTCTTTCTTATTTGGAATAATAAATCGAGATGTATCTTCAGATTGCTCCATTTCAACAAATAAATGAATTTCATTTTCTGATGATGGTAGTACATGAATCATATTTTTTACCTTTTGCTATAACGCCTGCAATAAGGTGTGCGCACGCTGAACCAGCAAAGCACACTGAACTCCGAACCAAAGCCGCCGAGTGTAGAGCATCACCTTGATTGCCTTGTTATGCAT
>NZ_JAKJSJ010000127.1:0-3582 GCF_050336715.1 Photobacterium makurazakiensis | reverse complement strand
AAGCGCCACACTACCACCAACTGAAATACAAACTTGGCTTAGTGATTTCAGCAACTTAGTAAACGCTGAAATCATAACGAATCAGTACAAAAACCGACAGTGCGGATTCATGAATTTGAGAGAGGCAAGGCTATTTGCACCAATGAATATTGGCATGAGGTGTAAGCAAACCGCCCATTTCACTGAACGAATTTCACTGCATTGCGACCCACATTAAAACCACAAAACAGCCAGCGGCAATGACACCTAAACTATAAGAAAAATTGGCATATAACGCCTGCCATAAGGTGTACCACGATGAACTAACCAGACATACAGAACTCCATACCAAAACCGCCGAGTGTAAAGCATCACCTTGATGGCCTTGTTATATGTAAATACGAGACTAAAAGTATGATGGTATTGAACCGTCAAAACTAGATTGTTCGCGTGCAATACACATACAGTCTGTACCTTGGACGCTTCGAAAGCCTAACTTATTGTAATAACCATGACCTATATCACTATGTAGATACACAGCTTTGCCGCTCTGATTATTTAGTAACTCATCTCTTACTAGACTAACTAAATAGGAGCCATAACCTTTGCTTCGATGACTTGGATCAGTAGCTATTGAGCCGATGCCATAGTTACTTTCTTCAAGCCCAAACTGGTCAGAGTAAACAATAAGAGAAGATACAACTTCGTCATTCATTATCAATACATACCAAATACCGCAACGATACTTTTCGCTATTCCGACAGCCATTTAAGTACTCTTCACAGGAAAGTCCATCACTCCACGCATCGAATCCCATTAAATAAATCGAATCTAACTCGCACTTTTTAGCTTCTCTCAAATACACCCTTGTAAACTTCCTATGTTAATTTAGACATATAACGCCCTGTTAAGGTGTGAGAAACGCAATACAGAAGCCTCCGTATACCACCTTAAACAATAAACGCAACGCATGGTAAAAATGCCACGCGTTGCGAATCACTCTTGAACAGTTTGTTATGCTTGTACTATCAGTAGGCATAGTAGACAGATTTTCAACACTCACTCAGCTCTACCGTGAAATAATATTATTTGTCATCCATGCCTACATAGGAAAATTAACTCGTCGCATAAAGGCAGACTCTTGCCTAAATAAGTCTTATTTATGATTTTCTTTACCACGTAAATGCTCGGCATACTTTTTAGAAATTAGTTGATGTATATGAAGCCCTGTTTTACGAACAAGATACCAATCTATCGCAGCTAAAATGACTAAGCCTATTATAGTTCCCATCTAAAACCCTCCTTGTACATCGAATCATAACTCTATCAAACCACTGATGAGATTTATAAGACAGAAGGCAATTTATGTTAAGCAACTATGGTTTTCAGAGAAGTTAGAGTTTATTGCGGGATAAAAAACTCATTTCTGGTAAAGATACTAACGACAGATACAAGGTGATATTTGTTAAATACGTAAAGCACTCATACTTACAATTTTGAGAAAAAGCATAACGCCTTGGGATAAGGTGCGCCACGATAAATCCACCAAGCCCACTGAACTTCGAACCAAAACTGCCGAGTGTAACGCGTCACCTTGAGACCTTTGTTATGTGCACATTACCTACGCTAAACTGTCAGTGATTTGTTCTTTATTTCGCTTTAAATATTCAATGTCTGCAATATAAGCCAAATGATGACCATCCTTCATGTTCGCAATAAATGCTTCATTACCTTTGGCTGCTTCATCGTGCATGAAATCAACCAATGCTTGTACCCTAGATATAATGGTATCAACTAGCTGAACACGGTCTTCAAGTGATAAACCATAAGAATCACAGAATTGCTTTGCTCGTATTAATTGATCAGTTAGATCGCCCAACGAATCATATGGATTAGTTTTGAATGGTGCCCAACAATAAACAGCATAAGCTACATCCAAAATCCTTGGGGCTGGGTGTGCGGTATCAAAATCAAAGATACCAACAACTGCATTTCCATATAATGCCACATTGTAAGGAGCATAATCACCATGACAGATTACTTCTTGCGGCTCTCTCGCAGGTAAAAGCCACATTAAATCATTACATTGTTCACTTTGAACGAATGATACGGTTGCATCGTGATACCGACGTAAAAGTGCAGCAGCAGAACATAATGCTTCACTTGTGGCAATAGCACCAACTAAAGGATAATTGTAAACATCACCAGAAATGTAGGACAGGATCTCATTACCATTGCTATCGAAACCAAATGATTCCGGAGCGGAATGAAATTGCTCACTTTTTAGGTGAGTAAATAATTTATGAATGGATTGAGACCAAAATCCACTTGGACGATAGACCTTATCATCTAAACGATGAACCAGACCTACTCGACCACCTTGAAGTTCATCCATAACTCTCCTTGTGTATGAATAACTTAGTGCACATAACGCCCTTGTGAAGTTGCCCGCCCCTAAAACCAAGCATTACGCCGTAATCACAAAAGCTAATTCATACTAAAAATGCCGCGTGTTAAGGGTCAACTTACACAGTTTGTTATATGAAAACTGAAATCAAAGCGGCTTGGCCGCCCCACCGAAACAGTAGAAGATTCAACCCAAGACCACGATACTTACTGTAACCGTGAACACCACGCTACCAACAATTAAAGCCTTACTTGGCAGTGTGATTTCAGCAACTTAGTAAACACTGAAATCATAACTAACCAACACGAAATTCAACAGTGCGGATTCATGAATTTGAAAGAGACAAAGCTATTTATACCAATGAATATTGGCATGAGATTTAGGTAAACCGCACCAAGTCACGGAACAATTTTCACGGCATTGCGACCCACATTGAAACCACAAAACAAACAGCGGCCATGACACTTAAACTGTAAGGAATAATGGCATATAACGCCCTTGTGAAGGTGCCCGCCCCTGAACCAAAACCTTGCCCCGTAAACACGAAAGCCAACTCATACTAAAAATGCCGCGTGTTAAGGGTCAACTTACACAGCTTGTTATATGAACACTGAACTTAAAGCGGCTTGGCCGCCCCACCGAGACAACAGGTGAACAACCCCAAACTCACAATACTGACTGTAACCCTGAGCACCACGCTACCAACAATTGATGACCTTACTTAGCAGAGTTATTTCAGCAACTTAGTAAACACTGAAATCATAACGAACCAGCGCAACAACCAACAGTGCGGATTCATGAATTTGAGAGAGGCAAGGCTATTTATACTAATGAATATTGGCATGAGATTAAGGTTAACCGCACAATTCACAGAACGATTTTCACTGCATTGCGACCCACATTGAAACCACTGAATATCAAGCGGCAATGAGACCTAAACCGTAAGAAAAAATGGCATATAACGCCCTTGTGAAGTTGCCCGCCCCGAAACCAAAACCTTGCCCCATATACACAAAAGCTAATTCATACTAAAAATGCCGCGTGTTAAGGGTCAACTTACACAGTTTGTTATATGAAAACTGAAATCAAAGCGGCTTGGCCGCCCCACCGAAACAGTAGAAGATTCAACCCAAGACCACGATACTTACTGTAACCGTGAACACCACGCTACCAACAATTAAAGCCTTACTTGGCAG